>DMUE01000029.1 GCA_003476465.1 Microbacterium sp.
CTGCAAGCCGATATGTACGAGGCGGCCGATGCGCGACTCGGCGCCGCCGGGTACGACTGGTACGAGATCAGCAACTGGGCGCGCACGCCCGAGAACCGGTCGCGTCACAACCTCAACTACTGGCGGAGCCAGGACTGGTGGGGTTTCGGACCCGGTGCACACAGTCACGTCGGCGGGCTTCGCTGGTGGAACGTCAAGCATCCGGCCGCCTATGCGCAGCGCCTCGCGGCGGGGCAGTCGCCTGCGGCGGGACGAGAGAGACCGGATGCCGCGGCCACGGCGCTCGAACGGGTGCTGTTGGAATCGCGCATCCGTGAGGGGCTCGCACTCGAGCGAGTGCCCGCGGCGTCACGGGTCGCGGTGGCGGGGCTCATCGCGGACGGCCTGATCGAGGCCTCCGACGCCCTACGCGGCCGCATAGTGCTCACGCTGCGGGGCCGCCTGCTCGCGGACGCCGTCGTGCGGGCGCTTCTGCCGTAGAGATCCGCCGGCCGCGGCGCACCAGCACCCCCCGGCTCCGACGCGTTAGAATTGGCACTCAGACTTCACGAGTGCCAACGAAAGGGGGATGTATGGTCAGCGAGCGAGGCCTGCAGGTCCTCCGGGCGATCGTCCAGGACTATGTCGCCACGCACGAACCGGTGGGCAGTCGTTCCATCGTCGAGCGACACGCGTTCGGGGTGTCCGCGGCGACGATCCGCAACGACATGGCCCTCCTCGAAGACGAAGAGCTCATCGCCGCGCCGCACACCTCGTCGGGCCGAGTGCCCACCGACAAGGGCTACCGCGTCTTCGTCGATCACCTCGCCGAAGTCCGTCCGCTCTCGCCGGCGCAACGCAGTGCCATCTCGAGCTTCCTCGGCGCAACAGGCGACCTCGACGACGTGCTCGCGCGCACCGTACGCGTGCTCTCGCAACTCACCGGCCAGGTCGCCGTCGTGCAATATCCGTCGTTCGCGAACGCGCACGTCACGCACGTCGAGATCGTCTCGCTTGCACCTCAACGTCTGCTGGTCATCCTCGTGACCGACACGGGCCGGGTGTCGCAGCGGATCACGCCGCTCGGCAGGCCTGTTGACGAGGAGCACATTCCGGTGCTGCGTTCACGGCTCGCCGCGCTGATCACCGGTCTCGCCGTGGGGGCCGCGGCGGAACGGGTCGAGGGGCTGCGCGTGCAGGCCGACCCCGCAGCACCGGTTCTCGACGCCGCGCTGGTCCAGGTCGCTCACGTGCTCTCTGAGGAGCTCGAAGAGTTCCGGCAAGACCGGCTCGTGATGGCGGGTGCCGCCAACCTGGCCCGCCGCGAGACGGATTTTCGCGGCAGCATCTACCCGCTGCTCGAGGCGATCGAGGAGCAGGTCACCCTGATCCGGCTGATGAGCGAGATGGTCGCCGACAGGCAGGGCCTCGCCGCAAGCATCGGACGTGAGAACGAGCCGTGGGGCCTCGCCGAGGCATCCATCGTCACGAGCGACTACGAAACATCCGGATCCATGGCCCGCGTGGGTGTGATGGGTCCGACCCGCATGGACTACCCGAGCAACCTGGCGGCCGCTCGAGCTGTTGCGCGATACCTCTCGCGCATGCTCGACGAAGACGAATCGTCCCGCTGAAGGACGCGCACCGGTCGGCCTAGCGCCGCCGGATATCTGTGAAAGGCAACATGGCAGACCACTACGAGGTACTCGGCGTCGCGCGCGATGCCAGCACCGAAGACATCAAGAAGGCCTATCGACGGTTGGCCCGTGAGCTGCACCCCGATGTGAATTCCGGAGCGGATGCCGCGGAGCGCTTCAAGCTCGTCACGCACGCATATGATGTGCTGAGCAACGCGGAAGAGCGCAGCAAGTACGACCGCGGCGGCGACAACCCGTTCGGGGGCCAGGGCGGATTCGGCGGATTCGGCGACATCTTCGACACCTTCTTCGGCGGATCGCAGGGCGGCGGGCGCGGCCAGCGACCACGCTCGCGACGCGAGCGTGGTCAGGATGCGCTCGTGCGCGTCACGCTCGACCTCTCCGACGTGGTCTTCGGCGTCCATCGCGACCTCGAGGTCGACACGGCTGTTCTCTGCGAGACCTGCCAGGGTTCATGCTGCCAGCCCGGAACCCAGCCGGTACCGTGCGACATCTGCGGCGGATCCGGTCACGTGCAGCGCACTGTCCGGAGCCTCCTGGGCAACGTCGTCACGAGCCAGCCGTGCCAGACCTGCCAGGGCTACGGCACGACGATCCCCTATCCGTGCTCGAACTGCCAGGGCCAGGGACGCGTACGTTCGCGTCGCACGGTGTCACTGGACATCCCGCCGGGCGTCGAGACGGGGCTGCGGCTGCAGCTGCCGGGCTCCGGCGAGGTCGGACCCGCCGGTGGTCCCCACGGCGACCTCTACATCGAGGTCACGGTATCGCACCACGAAGTGTTCAGTCGCGAGGGCGACGACCTGGTGGCCACGCTCGAGGTCTCGATGCCGGACGCCGTGCTCGGCACGACGACGACGATCGAGTCGCTGGACGGTCCCGTCGAGCTCGAGGTGCGCCCCGGCGTCCAGGCCGGTGATGTGCTGACGATCAAGGGCCGCGGTATCACGCCCCTGCGTGGCACGCAGCGCGGTGACCTGCGCATCGGCGTGCAAGTGCTCACGCCGACCCGACTCGACGCCAAGGAGCGCGCTCTGATCGAAGAGTTGCGCAAGCGGACGAAGGCCCCGGCTCCCAAACTCGCACACTTCCAGCAGGGCATCTTCTCCAAGCTCCGCGATCGCTTCCGGAACGGCTGATGGCCCTGCACTTCGTCGCCGATGAGGCGACGGATGCTCGGGGTGGAGACATCCTGTCGCTCACGGGAGCCGAGGCCCATCACGCCGCCGTCGTCCGGCGCGTGCGCTCGGGTGAGGTGGTCACCGTCGGTGACGGGCGCGGGGTCTGGCTCGATGGAGTGTGTGAGGATGTCGGTCAGAAGGAGTTGCGCATCCGGGTGACGTCGCGACGGGACGTTGCGCCTGCCACGCTCCGGCTCGTACTCGTGCAGGCGCTGGCGAAGGGCGGCCGCGACGAACTCGCCGTGCAGGCGGCGACCGAGCTCGGTGCCGACGAGATCGTGCCGTGGCAGGCGTCGCGAAGCGTGCCGCGGTGGGAGGGCCCCAAGCTCCTGAAGGGCGTGGCCCGGTGGGAGGCCATCACGCGTGAGGCGGCCAAGCAGGCGCATCGCGCGTGGATTCCGGATGTCTCGCCCCCCGTCACGATGAAACAGCTCGCCGCACGCGCAGCCGAGGCATCCGTTCTCGTGCTCGAACCGACCGCGGACATCGCGCTGACTGCGCACCTTGCGGCACCACTCGGCGAGCGCGACATCGTGCTGGTGGTGGGTCCCGAGGGCGGCATCGCTCCGGATGAGCTCGACGCGCTGATCGCAGCCGGTGGCGTCCCGGCTCGCCTGGGCGACACCGTGTTGCGGGCGTCCACCGCGGGGCCCGCCGCTCTGGCCGTCGCCAGCGCCGCCCTCGGCCGCTGGTGAAGCCGCCCTCACTGAGCGTGCCGGCGCGGCCCGTCCGGGCGGGTGTGCACACTTCGACGGCTCCGGCAGCGCGTCGCGGTCGCTGACGGAGGCGATCAGGCGGGCATCGGGAAGGAACAATTCACCTCGGGCGGGCTGAGACGGGCTCTGCGGGCCACTTCTGCCACAGCGCTCCTTCGCGATGTACGCCGAGTCTGCAAGCGGAATGCCGCCGGTCCTCAGCGGCCGCGCTCGGTAGACTGGACGGGTGAGCAGCGAACCCTCGATCTTCACGCGCATCCTGCGCGGCGAAATCCCCGCCGAGAAGGTGGGGGAGACCGAGAACGTGTTCGCCATCAGGGACATCGCGCCGCGCGCTCCTCTGCACCTCCTGGTGGTTCCGAAGACCGATCAGTATCGCGACGTCGTCGAACTCGCCGCGGGCGATCCCGATCTCCTCGCCGAGATGATCGGCCTCGCGAACACCCTCGCGATGCAGCTCGCCGGAGGCGACTTCCGCCTCGTCTTCAACAGGGGTGCCGACGCGGGCCAGACGGTCTTCCATGTACACGCCCACGTGCTCGCGGGCGGCCTCACCGAGAAGAGCGTCAGTGACTGAACGCGGCGATACGACGCCATCGGACCCGGAGAGCGTGGTCGATCGGGTCTTCGCCGACGGCGTCGCGATGGTGCAGCTGCTCGGCCCGCAGGACAGACTCCTGCGGGTGGTCGAGAAGGAGCATCCGGACGTCGATGTCCACGTTCGCGGTAACGAGATCACCCTGTCGGGGCCGCGCACCGCTGTGGCCGCGGCCCGCTCCCTCGTCGACGAACTCCTCGCCATGACACGGGAAGGCTACAGCGTCGTTCCGGCGGATGTCTCGTCTTCGGCGCGGATGCTCGGCGATGATCCCTCGCGCCGCCCCACGGATGTGCTCGGAGAGGCGATCCTGTCGTCGCGGGGGCGCATCATCCGCCCGAAAACGCCCGGTCAGAAGGACTACGTCGACGCGATCGAAGAGAACACGATCATTTTCGGTATCGGTCCCGCAGGCACCGGCAAGACGTATCTCGCCATGGCGAAGGCCGTGCAGGCGCTGCAGCGCAAAGAGGTCAGTCGCATCATCCTGACTCGTCCCGCGGTCGAGGCGGGGGAGCGGCTGGGCTTCCTGCCGGGCACGCTCAACGACAAGATCGACCCCTACTTGCGCCCGCTGTACGACGCACTCAACGAGATGATCGACCCCGATATCGTCCCCAAGCTGATGGCGACCGGNNCGGGTGCTCGAGGGCATAGACGACATCCATTTCGCGCGGCTCAGCAGCGCGGACGTCGTGCGGCACACGCTCGTCGGAAAGATCGTGGACGCGTACACCGAGTACGACGAGCAGCGCACCGCCGAGCGGCACGAGCGGGAGCAGGCTGCACAGTTCGCCAACCGCGCCGAGCGACGCTCGTCCACGCGCCCGGTCGGCCCGCGCAAGTCCCAGGGAGGACGCTCGTGACCGTCGAGATCTCCAACGAATCCGGTATGGGTGGCGTCGATGAGTCCAAGCTCCTGCGGCTCATGGAGTACAACCTGGCCGAGTTGCACGTCAGCCCGGAGGCGGACGTCGCGATCATCCTGGTGGACGAGGGCGCCATGGAAGCCCTGCACGTGCAGTGGATGGACGAGCCGGGGCCGACGGATGTGCTGAGCTTTCCGATGGACGAACTGCGCCCCGGCACGGAGGATGTTCCGGCGCCCGCGGGTCTGCTCGGCGACATCGTGCTGTGCCCGCAGGTGGCGGAGACCCAGGCGCGCGATGCCGGCCACTCGACAGAGGACGAACTGCTCCTGCTGACGACCCACGGCCTGCTCCACCTGCTCGGATTCGATCACGCCGAGCCGGACGAAGAGCGCGAGATGTTCGAGCTGCAGCGTGACCTGCTGATCGGCTTCGCGGTGCGCGAGCGCCGTCACAGACCGGCATGACCGCCCCTCTTCTCCTGCTCGGAGCGTTCTTTCTCGTCGCCTTCGCCGGTCTGATGGCGGCGCTGGATGCGGCTCTGAGCGTCACCTCACGAGCGGATCTCGCGGAGTGGTCGCTCAAGGCTCGTGCGCGTCGGTCACTGCGGGCGATGGCCGACGACAATGACGCGCACCTCAACGCCGTCGTCTTCATCCGTATTCTGGCTGAGACCGCGGCGGCGGTCTTCGTGACCGTCGCCCTCACTATCCTCTTCGACTCGATCTGGTGGGCGATGGTCGCCGCGATCGTCCTGATGACCGGGGCATCCTTCGTCCTCGTCGGCGCGAGCCCGCGGACGGTGGGGCGCCAGCACGCCGAGGGCCTGCTGCGGGCGCTCGCCCCGGTCGTCCGGTTCGTGCGCATAATCCTCGGCCCCCTCGCCGGTGCCCTCGTGGCGCTCGGCAATCGCGTCACGCAGGCGCCTCGCCGTGTCGCCTCGTTCGCGTCCGAGCAGCAGCTGCTGAGCATGGTCGACGAAGCCGCCGAGGCCGAACTCATCGAGGACGAGGATCGTGAGCTGATCCACTCGGTCTTCGACTTCACGGACACCTTCGTCCGCTCCGTGATGGTTCCCCGAACCGACATGGTGACCCTCGATGCCTCCGCGACCACGGACGACGCCATGGGACTGTTCCTCAGCACAGGCGTTTCCCGTGCCCCGATCACCGAGGGCAGCGACGACGAGATCGTCGGCATCCTGTACCTGAAGGACCTGGTGCAGTCCGGCTTCGGTGCGGGAGACGGATGGCGCACCCAAGGCATCCGGAAGATCCTCCGTCCTGCGGTTTTCGTACCCGAGTCGATGATGGCCGAGACGCTTTTGCAGCAGATGAAGCGCGAGGCCGTCCACGTCTGCATGGTCGTGGACGAGTACGGTGGCATCGCCGGCCTGGTGACGCTGGAGGACCTGATCGAGGAGCTCGTGGGCGAGATCGCGGATGAGTACGACGTTCCCCAGAACGAGATCGTCGAGCTCAGCCCCGGCCGGTACCGCGTCAGCGCGCGCAGCTCGGTGGATGACATCGGCGACCTGTTCGGCATCGAACTCGACGATGAAGACGTCGATTCGATCGGTGGTCTGCTCGGTAAGGTGCTCGGGCGCGTTCCGCAGCCCGGCGCCGAGGCGACGTACGAAGGCATCGTCATGACCGGCGGCGCCTCGCGTGGCCGGGGGCGGGGGATCGCGACGGTCTTCGTCGAGCGGTCGCCCGAGCTGATCGCCGCGGAAGAGGCTTTCGCCGAGTCGAACAACGCTCCGATCGAGAAGGTCGGCGGCGCCGATGGGCGCAAACGAAAGGGAGATTCCCGTGACTGATGCGCGATCGCAGGGCGGCGCGGGGACGGGATCGCACCGCAGCGGGTTCGTCACGTTCGTCGGGCGTCCGAACGTCGGCAAGTCGACGCTGACGAATGCCCTGGTCGGTGAGAAGATCGCCATCACGAGTGAGAAGCCGCAGACGACGCGCCGAGCCATCCGGGGCATCGTGAACCGTCCCGCAGGTCAGCTTGTGATAGTCGACACCCCCGGTCTCCACAAGCCGCGGACGTTGCTCGGCGAGCGCCTCAATCACCTGGTCGAGCAGGTGCTGGGCGACGTCGACGTGATCGCGTTCTGCGTGCCGGCGACCGAGAAGGTCGGTCCCGGCGACCGCCGGATCGCGCAGTCGCTCGACGGATACCGGCGGGCGCGCAGGGTCGTGCTGGTGACGAAGACGGATGCAGCCTCCCGCGAGCAGATCGCCGAGCGATTGCTCGAGGTCGATGCTTTGCGCGAGGACTGGGCCGCCGTCATCCCGCTGTCCGCCGAGGCGGGCGAGGGCCTCGAGCTGCTGGCCGAGGAGTTGCTTGCGCTGATGCCCGAGGGACCTGCGCTCTACGACGCGGACGTCGTGACCGATGAGTCCACCGAGGACCGCCTCGCCGAGGTCATCCGCGAGGCGGCGCTGCAGGGTGTGCGAGACGAGTTGCCGCATTCGATCGCCGTGACGATCGCCGATATCCTGCCGCGCGAGGACTCGGACCTGATCGACGTCTACGCCGACCTGGTGGTCGAGCGCGACAGCCAGAAGGCCATCATCATCGGTCACCGCGGGTCACGGCTCGCGGATGTCGGGGCTCGCGCTCGTGCTCAGATAGAGCCGCTGCTCGGCTCGCGCGTGTACCTGCACCTGCACGTGCGGGTGGCGAAGGAGTGGCAGCGGGATGCCAAGCAGTTGGGGCGCCTCGGGTTCTAGGGCTTGCGCGCTGTTCGGGTCGTCTCGCGGTGGGGACGGACGCCAGCGACCGCCCGGTGTAGCTTCACGCCCGAGTGCACGCCTTGTCGCCGAGCGCACGAGGCGCGAACCGCGTGCAAGGGGTGCGGTCGCGCGTAGCCACGCTCGCGGGGGAGCGCCCCGTGTGAGTCTGTAACAGCGACGAAACGCGCTTCGTGTGAATATGTAACACGCGTCGCGGATGCTGGTGTACAGCCCTCAACGGGCGGAGCAGCGGCAGGAGCCTCAATGCAGCAGGACGCGATCGAGAGGGCGATCCGCCGCGTCGGCATGCCGGTGCTCGCGATCGTCGCCGCGCTCGTCGTGGGAGCGATTCTCGTCGCCACGCTTGGCCAGTCTCCGATCGCCGCCGCCTCTACGGTCATTCAGGCCGGGTTCAGCTGCACGCCCGGCTACTGCAACCTCGGCGGCACGCTCGCGCTGGCCTCGCCCATCATCTTCACCGCGCTCGGGGCGGTCGTGTCGCTGCGCACCGGCCTGTTCAGCATCGGCCAGGAGGGCCAGTACGCGCTTGGCGGCCTCGCAGGCGCGGTCGCGGGTTACTCGATCGCTGCCCCGGCGGGGGTCGCGCCCGTCATCGCCCTCGCCGCGTCCGCGGCGATGGGCGCGGCGTGGGGGATCATCCCCGCGCTGCTCAAGGTCTTCCTCGGCGTCAACGAGCTGATCATCACGATCGTTCTCAACGCCATCGCCGGGCTGCTGCTGGACTTCCTGGTCAACTACCCGCTCCGTGCCGAGGCATCGACGGTGGGGTACACACCCGTCGTCAACGAGGAGGCGCAGCTGCCGGTCTTCGACGTCTCGACCAAGTTCGGCCTCGCGTTCGTGCTGGCGATCGTCGCCGTGATCCTCGTCTCGTTCTTCCTCAACCGCACGACGGCAGGCTACGAGCAGCGCATGTCGGGGGAGGCGCCCCTGTTCGCACGCTACTCGGGCATGTCGAGCACGGCGAGCGTGCTGCGTGCGGGTCTGCTCGGCGGCGCCCTCGCGGGTCTCGGCGGGGGAGTACAGGTGCTCGGCACCAACTATCGCGTCATGGAGGGCTTCTCCGATGGAACGGGCTTCACCGGGCTCACCGCCGCGATCCTCGGCGGCACGACCGCCATCGGAGCGGGCCTGCTGGGCATCCTCTACGCCGGCATCACGGTGGGCGCCGTCAACGGCCTGCAGATCGTGCTCGGCGTGCCGCGCGAAATCGGCTCGACCGTACTCGCGCTGATGATCGTCTTCATCGCCGCCCAGGCGCCCCTGCTCACCCGGTGGGAACGCTGGCTCGACCGCCGTCGGGCGAACAAGCTCATCGAGACCGGAGCGGGCGTGGCGCCTCCGCCCGGCCGCGGCACGGGGAGCGCCGCCGCATGAGCACCCTCGTCGATTTCCTCAACAGCGGCATCAGGCTGACCGTTCCCATCCTGTTGGCCGCCATCGCCTCCATGCTCAGCGCTCGAGTGGGCGTGCTCAACCTCGCGATCGAGTCCATGGTCCTCTCCGGCGCCTTCGTCGGCATCCTCGCGGCTTCGGCGACGGGCAACAACCTCATCGGGGTGCTCGCGGCCGCGGCCACGGGCGCCACGATCGGCGCGATCATGGCCGTCGCCAATCGCGTCGGTGTCGACCTCGTGGTGCTCGCCATCGGGCTCAACATCCTGGTGCTGCAACTCACGGTGTTCCTGATGCGCTCCTACTTCGGGGGCGTCGGCACGTATGCGCCGGGCATCGAGCGGATCCCGCCGATCACGATCCCCTTCCTCTCCGACCTGCCCTTCCTCGGGCCCCTGCTCGCCCGCCTCAACTGGCTGGTCTACCTTTCGATTCTCGTGGCGGTCCTCGTCGCGGTGTACTTCCGCACCCGCAGCGGCCGCCACCTGCTCGCCGTGGGCGAGGCCCCGGGAGCCGCCGCGTCCGCGGGCCTGTCGATCGCCCGCTACCAGACCCTCACGCTTCTGGCTGCGGGCGCCCTCGCCGGAATCGGGGGAGCGTACCTCTCGGTGGGCGACCTCGGCCTCTTTACCCGCAACATGAGCGGCGATCGCGGCTGGATCGGCATCACCGCGGCGCTGCTCGCCCTCAACAGGCCCGCTTTCATCGTGCCCGCGGCCGCCGTGTTCGGTTTCGCCAGCGCCGCATCGATCCGCCTGCAGGCGTTCGATGTGCCCGGCAGCGTCACGCAGTTCATCCCCCAGGGCGCCGCGTTCGTGGCACTCGTGCTCGTCGGCCTGCGCGCTAAGTCCCGCACCTCCTTCGCCCGGCTGTGGCGCAGCAGCAGCCGCATCCCGCTCCGGTGGCTGCGTCAGCACCCGTCTCCCAACCCCACCCCCGCGGCCGAGAACCCGCACACCCCCGCCACCAGACCGCACCACCCGCTCCACCACAGAAGTGATTCCCAATCCCTCTAAGGAGACTCATGTCACGGCACACTGGCGCACGACGCCGCTTCTCATTCCCTCTCGTCGCGCTCGCGGCGACCTTCCTGCTGGCAAGCTGCGCGGGCGGCGGCTCGGAAGCCACCGCAGAGGCGCCCGACGACGCATTCACCTATGCGCTCATCACCCCCGGTGCGGCAGGTGACGGCGGTTACATCGACTCCGCCATCGCGGGCGCCGAGCTCGCTCAGGAGGAGCTCGGTGTCTCTGGCCGCCTCGTCGAGGCAGAGTCCGTCTCCCAGCAGGAGGGCGTGATCCGCTCGACCGTCGCGACCCAGCCCGACATCATCCTCGCGCCCGGGCTCGAGCCCGACGCGCTGCTCGCGGTGGCCGAAGAGAACCCCGACCAGCTGTTCGGGGTGCCGAGCGACATCTTCGCCGATGAGCTGCCCGACAACGTGCAGGCGTACGCCATCAACGTGCACGAGAGCAGCTTCCTCGGCGGCTACATCGCCGGCAGCATGACGCAGACGGGCAAGGTCGGCGCCGTGCTCGGTGTCGACGCCCCGGGCCTAAACCAGTTCTACTACGGCTACAAGCAGGGCGTTCTGGCGGCGTGCCCCGAGTGCACGGTCACCCCGACGTACCTGAACGGCGAGTTCTCCGACCCCTCGGTCGGCCAGGAGGCAGCGCTCGCGCTGTACCAGGAGGGCAACGACATCGTCTACGCCGTCGCCGGACTCAGCGGCCAGGGTGTCTTCACCGCCGCCACGCAGGAGGGCAAGTACGCGATCGGCGTCGACTCGAACCAGGATGCCGACGCTCCCGGCTCTGTGATCGTCTCGGTCATGAAGCGCGTCGACATGACCACCTACAACCTCATCGAGGCTGCCCTGAACGGCGAGTTCGAGTCGGGCTTCGTGCAGGCCGGTCTGTCCGACGGCGTGACGGGGCTGTCGTGGGCTGACGGATCGACGGTGTTCGCCGACGAGGGGCCCGCCGAGCTGGCGGGAATGGTCGAGGCGCTGTCCGCTGAGGTCGAAGACCTGCGGACGCAGCTGATCGATGGCTCCATCGAGGTGTGCGACGCGCTTAACGACCCCTCGAGCGACATCTGCGCCGAGCTGGGCCTGGCCTCCTAGGCATGCGGCAGCAGGGAACGGACGAACGCATGAGAACTACCTGGGGCGAGACGCCCCGGCTCGAGCTGCGGGGGCTGCGCAAGTACTTCGCAGCCTCCGGCGTGCTCGCGGTCGCGGACGTCTCGCTCGAGGTGGCACCCGGTGAGGTTCTGGCCCTCATCGGCGAGAACGGCACCGGCAAGACGACGCTGATGAACCTCCTGTTCGGTGTGCACTCCCTGGATGCCGGTGAGATCTTCATCGACGGAAAGCCGGTCGAGATCCGCGGCCAGCAGGACGCGATCCGCAATGGGATCGGCATGGTGCATCAGCACTTCGAGCTGGTGCCGTCGTTCACCGTGGCCCAGAACGTGCTCCTCGGGCGCGAGCCCCGGCGGGGCGGCTTCTTCGACAACGCCGCCGCCGAGGAGCGGGTCGCCGAGCTGGCTCAAGAGACCGGGTTCCACATCGACCCACGGCAGGTCGTGCGCGACCTGCCAGTCGGCGCGCAGCAGCGCGTCGAGATCCTCAAGTCGCTGGCCGCCGACGCCCGGCTGCTCATCCTCGATGAGCCGACCGCGGTGCTCACGCCGAGTGAGACCGACGATCTGCTCGTGATGGTGCGCACGCTCGCCGCCTCGGGGCGTTCGGTGGTGTTCATCTCCCACAAGCTGCCCGAGGTGCAGGCCATCGCCGATCGCATCGTCGTGATGCGGCGCGGCGCGGTCGTGGGCGACCTTGCCCGGGGCGAGGCGACAGATGCCGAGCTCGCGCGCCTGATGGTGGGCCGCGACGTGCTGCTCACCGCACTCCGCGCCTACAGCCTCCCGGGCGAGGTGCTGCTGAGCCTCTCGGGGGTGACGGCTCCGCCGAGCCAGGACGGCAGCACCGGCCTCAAGGGCGTCGGCCTCGAGCTCCGCGCCGGCGAGATCGTCGGTCTCGCCGGCGTCAGCGGCAACGGTCAGGACGAGCTCGTCGACGCAATCGCGGCGCTCTCTCCTGCAGAGAAGGGCAGCATCCGGCTCTCGGGCACCGAGATCTCGCGTCGCTCTCCAGCCGAGGTGCGCACCGCCGGGGTGGCCCACATCGCGGCCGATCGCATGCACGTGGGACTCAACCTGCTCGCGACCCTTGAAGAGAACGCCGTGAGCACGAGGTTTAAGGCCCCCCCGTTTTCGAAGTGGGGCATCATCCGCAAGGCGGAGCGACGCGCGTTCGCCCAGCGGATCGTCGCCGACTACGAGGTGCGCGGGGGCGCGCCGGCCCGCGTGGTCGGCTCGCTCTCGGGCGGAAACCTGCAGAAGGTCGTGATCGGTCGCGAGCTCAGCGGCGAGCCGCGCGTGGTGCTGGCCAACCAGCCGACCAGAGGACTCGACGTTGGCAGCATCGAGTTCGTGCACTCCGCGCTGTCGGATGCCCGGGCCTCGGGCGCCGGCGTGCTGCTGGTGTCCGCCGAGCTCGAAGAGATCTTCGCGCTCTCCGACCGCATCGCCGTGATGTTCGACGGCGAGCTGATCGGCCCCTTCCCGCGCGCTGAACTCGACCGCGAGCGCCTCGGACGATTGATGACCGGCGGCGCGTCCGAGAACTCCGAACCCACGGCCGACGCGCCGGATCCGAAGGAGAACCGATGACCGAGATCATCGTCGCCGACCACATCTGGACGGGCGATCCGGCGCAGCCGCTGCTGTCACCCGGGGCGATCGAGGTCGACGGCGGCGTGATCGTCTCGATCAGCGCCGTGACCGGCGCGAGGCCCGCGGGAGCGAACGTGACCGACCTTCGGGCCAGCGTCGTGCTTCCCGGCCTCGTCAACGCGCACGCGCACACGCCGATGTCGATCATGCGCGGCATCGCCGAGGGCGTCTCGCTGCTCACAATGGAGGGGTTCCTGCAGACCCTGCGCGGCCATGAGGAGTTCCTCACCCCCGAACTCGTCCCCGCGGCGGTCGACGTGTCGCTGGCCGACATGATCCGGCACGGTACCACCATGTTCGCCGATCAGTACTTCTACGCCGACGAGATCCTGCCGGGTGTCCTGCGCTCGGGCATGCGCGCCCGCATCGCGTGGGGCATCGTCGAGCTCGGCGACGACGAGGCCCGCGCCCGTGAACTCGCGGCGGCGACCGCGTTCGCCGAGTCCGTGCCGGACGGGTCGCTCGTGCAGGGCTGGGTCGGCCCGCACGCGTTCTTCGTCGACAACCAGCCCGAGGCCATCCGCGCCGAGGTGGAGCTCGCGACGCGGCTCGGCATCGGCCTGCATGCGCACTTCTCCACCTCGGGCGAGGAGGACGCCTTCTGCCACGCGGAGTACGGCCGCCCCGCCCTCGAGGTGATGAAGGAGCTGGGTCTGCTCGACCTGCCGCTGATCCTCGCGCACGGCAACACCGTGCCGGTCGCGCAGCTGCCCCTCCTCGCCGGCACCCGGGCGGCGATGGCCGTGATCCCGTCGGTCGCGATGATGAGCGGGGCTCCGGAGGCGCCCGTGCGCGAGGCCCTCGACGCCGGCGTCACCGTCGCGATCGGCTCCGACAACGTCTGCAACAACACCAACGCCGACCTGTTCGAAGAGATGCGCGTCCTCGGCAAGCTGGCGGCGTTCTCGAGCCGCACGCCGAATCAGGTCACCTCGCGCGAGATCCTCGAGATCGCCACCGTGAACGGTCACCGGGCCCTCGCGGGCGGTCCCGATGACGGCCGTCTCATGGCGGGTGCGGTCGCGGACCTCATCGCCGTGCCCGTGCACGAGGTGCGGCGCGGGCCCGTCGGCGCGCAGTCGCTGGAGTCGGCGCTGGTGTACTGCACCTCTGGAGCCTCGGTCAGCCACACAATGGTCGGTGGATCATGGCTGATGTCGGAGGGCATCGTCCGCACGGTCGATGACGAGCGCGCGGGGGCGCAGCTGCAGACCGACTTCAACACGTTGATCGGCCGCAAAGTCGCGGCGGGAAAGTAGGGCACACGACATGGACGTCATCAAGCGCCGCACCCTCATCGAAGAAGAGGTCATCCGCGCGGGAGAGGTGTCGTTCGTCGCCCTCGCCGAGAGGTTCGACGTCTCCGAGATGACGATCCGCCGTGACATCGAGGCTCTTCAGGCCACGGGCGTCGTGCGCAGGGTGTCAGGAGGGGCGATCGCGCTGTCGGGAACGGCGTTCGAGCCCTCGTACGGTCTCCGCGCGGGGCGGGCCGCCGACAGCAAGGCGCAGATCGGCCAGCGGATCGCCGCGCTGCTGCACCCGGGGGAAACGGTCGTGCTCGACAGCGGCAGCACGGTGCTCGCGGTCGCGCAGGCGATCCGCGGTCTGAACTTGGGCCTGACGGTGATCACCCCGAGCATCGGGGTTGCCACGACGCTCGCGGATGAGCCCGGTACGCAGGTCCTTCTCACGGGCGGCGTCGTCCGGCCAGGTGAGCTGAGCCTTATCGGCAGCGATGCCGAGCTGATGATGGCGCGCTACAACTGCGACACCTATGTTGCCGGCGTCGCGGGTGTCGACGCAGAGCGGGGACTCACCGAGTACCATCCGCAGGAGGCGAGCGTGAAGGAGGCGGCCGTCCGTGCCTCGCGCCGGGTGATCGTGGGCGCTGATGAGGAGAAGCTCGGGCGGGTGCACCTCGTCAACGTCGCGCCCCTGCATGCTGTCGCGGCGCTGGTCACCGATGCTCCGTCCACCCATCCCATCCTCGAAGCCGCGGCCGCCCGCGGCGTTGCGGTCTACACCATCGCTCTTGCAGCGGGCGCCGATATTTCCATCCAGAAACTCGCAGGAGACAGCGTATGACCCGCTTCGCATGTATTTTTCCCGGCATCGACAAGCCCCTGATCGCGATGGCTCATGTGCCGGCGCTGCCGGGAACCCCCCTGTACGACCCGGGGGCCGGTGTCTCGGGACTCGTCGACCACGTGCGCCGCGACGTCGATATGCTGGTCGACGCGGGCTTCGATGCCGTGATGTTCTGCAACGAGAACGACCGACCGTACCAGTTGAAGGCCGGCCCCGAAGCGGCGGCCGTGATGTCGCGCGTGGTCACTGAATGCCGCCCGGCATCCATTCCGTTCGGTGTCGACTTCCTCTGGGACCCGAGTATCGCGCTCGCTACCGCTGTGGCGACGGGCGCGAGCTTTCTGCGCGAGGTCGTGACCGGCGTCTGGGAGTCGGACATGGGGCTCTGGAACACCGATGCCGCGACCACGCTGCGTGAGCGCCGCCGCCTCGACGGTGACGACATCGCGGTCCTGATGAACGTCTCGCCCGAGTTCGCTTCGCCGATCGGCACCCGCAGCGTGGCGCAGACGGCGAGCAGCGCCGTCGTGTCGAGTCTCGCCGACGCGATCCTCGTGTCGGGCCCGATGGCGGGCGCGGGGCCCGAGATGTCGCTCCTGCGTGAGGTGCGGGGTTCTGTGCCCCCTGACATCCCGGTTATCCTCAACACGGGAGCCCAGGCTGAGACGATCGCGTCGATGCTCGAGGTCGCCGACGGCTGCATCGTCGGCTCATCCCTGAAGGTCGACGGCTACACCTGGAACGCCGTCGACCCCGACCGGGCCCGTCGATTCGTCGAGGCGGCCAAGGGCTAGAGCGGAGCTGTGGCCTCGATGAGTGCGATCACCATCGGCCTCGACATCGGCACGACGGGAGTCAAGGGCGTCGCCCTCGAGATCGACCGCGGGCTGCTCGCCCAGGCCTCGCGCGCCAACCGGCTGGCCTCGGCGCAGCCNNCGCGCGTCGCGGCGATCGCGACGACGGGGATGGTTCCCGCGGTCGTGGTAGTGGACCGCGAGGGCAGGGCGCTTCGCCCTGCAATTCTTCAGAACGACGCCCGTGCCTCCCGTGAGGTCACGGAGATGGCGGACGAGCTCGCGACGTTCGACGTGCTGAAGCTGACCGGATCGCCGGTGACGCAGCAATCCGTCGCGCCGACCGCTCGGTGGCTGCAGCGCGTGGAGCCGGAAATCTGGGCCGATGCGCACGCGCTCGTCGGCTCATACGATTGGCTGCTACAGGCTCTCGGTGCTGCTCCGCATCTCGAGCGCAACTGGGCGTTGGAGTCGGGCCTGTTCACTGTCGCGGGGGAGCGGTTCGAGCCCGCCGTCGCCGGTGCTGACCTGGAGGAGCGACTGCCGCCGGTCGTCCGCTCCGGCGAGGTCGTCGGAAGCCTGACACCCGGTATTGCGGCCCGCTGCGGCCTGCCAGCGGATGTGGCCCTCGTCGCCGGCGGCGCGGATCATGTGCTCTCGGCCTACGGCGCGGGGCTCTACGACCCGGGCGACTGGCTGATCAAGCTCGGCGGCGCCGGCGATGTCCTCGCCGTCGCCGGATCGCCCGTGGTCGACGCTCGTTTCTACCTCGACGAGCATCCGGTCGAGGGGCTCTGGCTGCCCAACGGCTGCATGGCGACCAGTGGAAGCCTCGTGCGCTGGGTGCAGGGCGTGCTCGGCGAAGACGACCTCCTGGCGCTCGATGCGGCGGCCGCGGGGCGGACCGCTGCCGATGTGCTCTGCCTGCCGTACTTCGTCGGCGAGAAGTCCCCGATCAACGACCCCGACCTGCGCGGCATGTTCGCGGGTCTGCACCTCGGCCACGACCGGTACGACCTCTACCGGTCGGCGCTCGAAGGAATCGCCTTCGGCTTCCGGCACAACGCCGAGGTGCTCCGCTCCGCCGGACTTCCGCTCAGCAGGGCCACGGTGACGAACGGCGGCAGCACGTCGCTGTTCTGGAAGAGGATTCACGCGAGCGTTCTCGGCACCCCGCTGCGCACAGTGCAGAACCATCCCGGGGCGTCGCTCGGCGCCGCCGTCGCCGCAGCGATCGGCGTCGGCCGCCTCCAGGACTGGGGTGAGATCGGCCGCTTCGTGATCGAGGGGCCGACCGTCGACCCTGAGTCAGACCTGGTGGAACGGTACTCCGAGGCCTACGGTCTGTGGCGCGACCTCTCGGCGCACACCGCCGTAACTATGCGCGCTCTTGCGCGCAGGTGAGTCTGCGCTCCCGCTCCTCCTCTCAGCCGCCGATTTCCCCTTCCGGCGGCCGCGGCCG
>DMUE01000136.1:0-4074 GCA_003476465.1 Microbacterium sp.
ACGGGCCGATCGGCCCGTCGATCGGCCTCGGTGCAGCAGAGACGTTTGCCATCCTCGGCGCCACCACCGTCACGTTCGGCACGACCGGTGCCGACACGGACGTCGACGGGAACATCGGGGTGAGCCCGGGCACGGAGATCACCGGTCAGGAGAACCTCGCGGGCGCCGAGGGCGTGGACTGGGACATCTTCACCCCACCGTCCATCGCCGATCAGGCCCAGGCCGACCTGACCGCCGCGTACAACATCGCGGCCGGACTGACGCCGCTGCAGACGGGCCTGACGGACCTCACCGGCCTGTCGCTCGTCCCCGGGGTGTATTCGGGCGGTGCACTCTCCGTCACCGGCAACCTCACGCTGGCGGGCGACTCCGAATCCGTCTGGGTTTTCCAGGCGGCGTCATCGCTGACGATCGCGAGCACGGCGCAGGTCACCGTGACCGGTGGGGCGAGCGCGTGCAACGTGTTCTGGCAGGTCGCCAGCGCCGCGACGATCGAGGGGGGTGCACAGTTCGTCGGCACCGTCATGGCTGACACCGAGACGATCACCGTCGGCGACGGAGCCACCATCGAGGGTCGCCTGCTCGCCCGCACGGCCGCAGTGACTCTGATCAGCGACACCATCAGCCGACCCAGCGGTTGTTCGGTCACGGGAGGAACCGTCACGAGCAGCCCGACGATCACGTCCGCCGCGCCCCACGCGGGAACCGCGGGCACGGACTACTCGTACACGGTCACGGCGTCCGGCACACCGGCCCCGTCGTACTCGATCACGTCGCAGGCACTGCCCGCGGGCCTCGGCCTGGACGCCACCAGCGGCGTCATCTCGGGAACCCCCACCACGCCGGGCACGTACACCTTCACGGTGACGGCCGCGAACGGCGCGGAGCCGGCTGCCTCGGCGACCTACACCATCCCCATCGCGGCGCCGACCGCGGCCGTGGCAGCAGGTGAGCAGCTCGCCGAGTCGGGGTCGGAACTCCTTCGGCCGATCGTCTTCGGTGCCACCCTTGTCACAGCAGGGCTGGCAGCCTTCCTGCTCGCCCGCAGCACGCGGATGTCTCCGCGCCGGTGACCCGAACCACGAAAGAAGCCCGCCGGCAGAGCTCAGCAGGCTTCTTCGTTTTGCGTGAGCGGTGCGCGCTTCGACCTCAGACCGCGGCGGATGCCTCACGCTGAGGAAGCAGCCATCCCTGACGGGGGAAGTGGCAGGTGTAGCCGTTCGGAATGCGCAGCAGGTAGTCCTGGTGCTCGGGCTCGGCCTCCCAGAACGGACCCGCGGGCTCGATCGTGGTGACTACCTTGCCGGGCCAGAGACCCGAGGCGTCGACATCCGCGATCGTGTCCCGCGCGACCTTCTCCTGCTCAGGGCTGAGCGGGAAGATCGCCGAGCGGTAGCTCGCGCCGATGTCGTTGCCCTGACGGTTCAGCGTCGACGGGTCNNGTCGTGGATCTGGAAGAAGAACGCCAGGATGTCGCGATAGGTCGTCTTCGCGGGATCGAACACGACCTCGACCGCCTCGGCGTGCCCCGGGTGGTTGCGATACGTCGCATGGTCGTTCTGACCACCCGTGTAGCCGACGCGCGTGTCGAGCACGCCTGGCTGGCGGCGGATCAGATCCTCCATGCCCCAGAAGCACCCGCCGGCGAGGACGGCCGTCTCTGTTCCGGGCGTGCGGGTGATGATTCCGTCGTCGGTCATGATGCCTGCTCCTGTCTGGTCGTCGTGGCGCCCGCATCGGACGATGCGGCGTCGAAGAGGACGCGGAACTCACCGTAGCCCTCGTCCTCGAGCTGCGCGACGGGGATGAATCGCAACGCAGCGGAGTTCATGCAGTAACGCAGGCCGCCGGCCTCCTGGGGCCCGTCGTCGAAGACGTGACCGAGGTGGCTGTCGGCACCGGCGGAGCGCACCTCGGTGCGCTTCATCCACAGGGCGCGGTCGACCTTCTCGGTGACGGCCGCCGGATCGATCGGTCGCGTGAAGCTGGGCCATCCGCTCCGGCTGTCGTACTTGTCGGTCGACGAGAAGAGCGGCTGACCCGACGCGACATCGACATAGATGCCCTGCTCGTGGTTGTTCCAGTACCGGTTCCGGAACGCCGGCTCAGTTCCGTCTTCCTGGGTCACCCGGTACTGCTCGGGAGTGAGGCGGGAAAGCGCCTCGGGAGTCTTACGATAGTCGTTGGCCACGGTTCCTCCTTGATCGGACGCGGCTGGCCGTCGCGTCACAGAAGAGAACCGTCGGGAGTGCCGTTTTGGTCCCGTGAAGCTGAAAGCGAGCCGTGAATCACGGACGCCAACAGCATCCGTCCGGCCCCTGTGCAGCAGGCGGCACGGCCCNNGGGGGGTGATCCCCTCGCCCAGCCCGGCCACGATCGACAGCCGCGAAGTAACCTGTACCGCATGACCGACCGTCGCCTCGCCGTGGAGGCCTGGGAGAGCCTGTTCCGCGCGCAACACGAGGTGTTCGACGAGATCAGCGAGGACTTCCGCTGCGGGGGCCTCGCGCAGGCCGAGTACGACGTCCTCCTGACGGTGACGCGCGCCCCCGATATGACGGCCCGGCTGCGCGATGTCACCTCTCACATGCTTGTGAGCCAACCATCGGTTTCGCGCCTGGTCGATCGCATGGTGACGCGCGGCCTGGTCACGAAATGCTCCGATCCCGAAGACCGGCGGGGGGCCCTCGTGCAGGCGACCGATACCGGCGCGGCAGCCTTCCGCACTGTCGCGAGGCGACACGCGCGCACCATCGCGGATCGGATGTCTCGGCTGACCGACGACGAACTGCGGGCGCTGCATGAGCTGACGGCGAAACTGCGCGCATCCCCCGGCGAGAACTGACCCCACAACGGCGGATGCCGCGACCCGTCGGGGCCACGGCATCCGTTCGAGAATCGACGAACTACTGCTCGACGAGCTGAGGTCCATCCGCCGACGAACCGGTCTCGTGCGCGGTGATCGCCGGGCCTCCGGCATCCGTCGCAACCTCGACCTTGCGCGGCTTGGCGCGCTCGCTGACCGGGATGGTGACCGACAGCACGCCGTTGCTGTAGCTGGCGGCGATGTTATCGGTGTCGATGCCCTGCCCGAGGTTCAGCTGGCGCAGGAAGCTCGCGGCCTCGCGCTCGCGCGTGATCCACTTGACACCCTCACCGGCCGCGAGGGTCCGCTCAGCGCGGATCGTCAGCAGCTGGCCGTCCACGTCGATGTCGACCGAGCCGGGATCGATGCCCGGCAGGTCGGCGGTCAGCACGTAGTGGTCGCCGTCCCGGTACAGGTCCATCGGCATGCGGCGGGGTCCGCGTCGGGTGTCGAAGAGGCTCGACGCGAGGCGGTCCAGGTCGCGAAGCGGGTCATATGTCGCCATGGTGTTGTCCTTCCTCGTCGGTGCCGGAGGCTCGCCCCCGGCGGTCATCTGTGGGTTGAGCCGGGTGGACTCAAGTACCCTCAGATTAGCACTCGAGACAGGAGAGTGCCAAGTGGGAAACGCGCGCGCTCCCGGGTGCACACCGACTTCCGCTGGCCGTCCGCCGCCATCCTCACGGCTGGGCGGTCTGGGTGTCATCCGGCTCCACGCGTCCGGCCGAGAACGACCCGCACGAGCACGACTCGCGTCGCGGCGCGACGACGACTACCGTCGCAAGCATGGCCTCCTCTCCCGATGACATCCCCGCGGAGGCAGACACTGCCCGCGACGAACCCGCCTTCGCCGACCTCGGACTCGACGATGCCGTGATGAAGGCGCTGAAAGACGTGGGCTACGAGACGCCGTCCGCAATCCAGGCCGCCACGATCCCGCCGCTCCTCGCGGGGCGGGACGTCGTCGGACTCGCGCAGACCGGCACGGGCAAGACCGCGGCGTTCGCGCTGCCGATCCTCTCGCGGCTCGACCTCTCGCAGAAGACGCCTCAGGCGCTCGTGCTCGCCCCGACTCGCGAACTGGCCCTGCAGGTCTGCGAAGCCTTCGAGAAGTACGCCTCGCACATGCGCGGGGTGCACGTCCTCCCCGTCTACGGCGGCCAGGGCTACGGGCAGCAGCTGTCCGCGCTCCGCCGGGGCGTGCACATCAT
>DMUE01000136.1:4081-5718 GCA_003476465.1 Microbacterium sp.
TTCGCCGAGGACGTCGAGACGATCCTCGCCGATACGCCCAAGACCAAGCAGGTCGCCCTCTTCTCGGCAACGATGCCCGCACAGATCCGGCGCATCTCGGCCCAGTACCTGAACGATCCCGAAGAGATCACGGTCAAGACGAAGACCACGACCTCGGCTAACATCACCCAGCGCTACCTGATCGTGTCGTACCCGCAGAAGGTGGATGCGCTCACCCGCATCCTCGAGGTCGAGAACTTCGAGGGCATGATCGTGTTCACCCGCACGAAGAACGAGACCGAGACCCTCGCCGAGAAGCTGCGCGCACGCGGTTATACGGCCGCGGCCATCAGCGGAGACGTCGCGCAGGCGCAGCGCGAGCGCACGGTCAATCAGCTCAAGAGCGGCAAGCTCGACATCCTGGTCGCAACGGATGTCGCGGCTCGCGGCCTCGACGTCGACCGTGTCAGCCACGTCGTCAACTATGACCTGCCGATCGACACCGAGTCGTACGTCCATCGCGTCGGACGCACGGGCCGCGCCGGACGCGCCGGCGCAGCCATCAGCTTCGTCACCCCGCGCGAGCGCCGCATGCTCACCTCGATCGAGAAGGCGACCCGTCAGCCGCTGACCGAGATGAAGCTCCCGAGCGTCGACGACGTCAACGCCACGCGTCTGACCCGGTTCGACGACGCGATAACCGCCGCCCTGGCGGATCCCGCGCAGATCGGTCTCTTCCGCGACATCGTCGCCCACTTTGTCGCGCACCACGACGTGCCGGAGGCCGACGTCGCGGCCGCACTGGCCGTCGTCGCGCAAGGCGACACTCCCCTGCTGCTTGATCCTGACGCCGCATCCGCACCCCGCTTCTCGCATGACGGACAGGATCGCCCGGATCGTGACGATCGGGGGCGGGGTGAGCGCCCGGAGCGCCGCGCACGAGGCGGCGATGGTGCCCGCACGACCTACCGCATCGCGGTAGGCCGCCGGCACAAGGTCGAACCGCGTCAGATCGTGGGCGCCCTCGCCAACGAGGGGGGTCTGCGTCGCGAGGACTTCGGGGCGATCCAGATCCGCCCGGATTTCTCTCTGGTGGAGCTTCCGGCAGATCTGCCCCGCGAGACGCTGAAGCGCCTCGAGAACACCCGCATCAGCGGCAAGCTCATCGAACTCCGACCGGACCGTTTCGGCGGTTCCGGAAAGCGCGAGGACCGACCGCCGCGCCGCTGATGCCTACCGTGATCAGCCCGAGAAAGTCGTCGGGGACCAGCGCCCGCGCGGCGTACCGGCCGCGCTCCCATGGGGCACGATCGGGCGACCCGAGACGAGTGCACACGCGGCATCCAAGGCGTCATCGAAGCTGACGAATCGCGTGGGACTCGACGTCTCCCTCAGCCACACCACGGAGATGCCATCGCCGTCGCGCTCGAAGAACGCCACCAGGCGTCCAGCATCGTTGTCATCGAGCGATGCCTCGCAGACCCGCCAGCACCCTTCGGCCACGGCCGTGACCTCAATCCGCACCGATCGCTGCTCACGCATAAACCCACCTCCTCATCCCCGGTGGGATTGCTGCGCCCGCACCGCGTGGACTCCATGGTGCGGACGCCCCGTTGCGGTATGGAGGGGGTTGACAGCCCTTGGACGCGTCGATACCG
>DMUE01000136.1:5766-6132 GCA_003476465.1 Microbacterium sp.
CGGCTCCGGCACCACGTGCAGTCCACTGGACGAGTTGGCCGTGTACATCAGCGCAGCGATCCACGCGGCGTTGATCTCAGGCCTGCGGCTGCCGTAGAACTTGTAGACCAAGGAACACCGCGGGTGGATCCACACGGTCGTTCGGCCGTCTCCGATCGACACGTCGTCCTTCCACGAGAAGTGGAACGACTCTCCCCGTCGCATCTTGGCCCCGATGACCGTCTGCAGATGCGCCAGCAGCCGATCCTCGAAGTCGACCTTGACAAGGGTTTCGTACATCAACTTCCCCATGACAACCTCCGCGTTTTCAGGTCATGACCGGCAAGTTCTGCGAGGAATCTCGCACGGAATTTGTCAAGGCGGATG
>DMUE01000004.1:0-1623 GCA_003476465.1 Microbacterium sp.
CTCACGGGCGATCACCAGGCCGGATACGACGGCGGCCCCCGACGACCCCATCCCCCGGCCATGCGGGATCGCGTTGTGCGCCTGCAGGCGCAGGCCCGGCAGCTCCTGTCCGAACGCATCGAACGCGTGGGCGATCGAGCGGACGACGAGATTGGACGCATCCCGCGCGACATCCGCGGCACCTTCCCCCTCGACGCGGATCTCGAGCCCCGCGTCGGACAGCTCGGTGACGACGATCTCGTCGTAGACGCTCAGGGCGAGGCCGAGCGTGTCGAAACCCGGACCGAGATTCGCGCTCGTCGCCGGGACGCGAACCGCGAAGGTCCGCGCGGGGGTGGTCACGCCGATGCCTCGACGGGCGCCAGGTCGAGCACAGAAGCCACCTCGGAGGTCCGGGCGTCCACGACGACCGGCTCGACCTGCGAGCCGTCTGCGCGGCGCAACGCCCACTGCGGGTCCTTCAGGCCGTGACCGGTGACGGTCAGCACGACGCGTGCACCCCTCGGGATCACGCCCGCCTCGACACGATCGAGCAGGCCTGCGACGCTGATCGCCGAGGCGGGCTCGACGAATATGCCCACTTCGCCCGACAGCAGCTTCTGAGCCGCGAGGATCCGGTCGTCCTCGATCGCACCGAACCATCCGTCGCTCGCATCGCGCGCCTCGAGAGCGAGCTCCCACGAAGCGGGGTTGCCGATGCGGATCGCGCTGGCGACCGTCTCGGGGTTGCGGACGATCTCGCCGCGGACGAGCGGTGCGCTGCCGGCGGCCTGGAAGCCGAACATACGGGGCAGTCGCGTGGAGACCCCACGATCGAGCTCTTCCCGGTAACCGCGTGAGTAGGCGGTGTAGTTGCCGGCGTTGCCGACGGGGATGAGGTGGAAATCTGGTGCGTCGCCGAGCTGCTCGACGACCTCGTAGGCGGCCGTCTTCTGCCCCTCGATGCGATCGGGGTTGACCGAGTTGACCAGGTGCACGGGGTAGTTGTCCGCGAGTTCGCGCGCAATCTCGAGGCAGTCGTCGAAGTTGCCACGGATCTGGATGAGTGTGCCGTTGTGCGCCACCGCCTGGCTGAGCTTGCCCATTGCGATCTTGCCCTCGGGCACGAGCACGGCAGCGGTGATCCCGGCGTGCGCGGCGTAGGCCGCGGCCGAGGCCGAGGTGTTGCCGGTGGACGCGCAGATGACCGCTTTCGCGCCGTTTTCGAGGGCGCGCGAGAGGGCCACGGTCATGCCGCGGTCCTTGAAGGACCCGGTCGGGTTCATGCCCTCGAATTTGACCCAGACATCCGTCCCAGTGAGTTGCGACAGGGCGGGCGCGGCAAGCAGCGGCGTTCCCCCCTCCCCGAGCGTCACGACCCTCGACGAGTCGGTCACGCCGAGACGGTCCGCGTATTCGCGCAGGACTCCGCGCCAGAGGTGTGCCATGTCAGTCTCCTTCTACCCGCAGGACCGACACGACCCGCTCGACCACGCCGCTGTCGGCGAGTCGGGCGACGGTGTCGCTGAGGTCCTGCTCGAGTGCCTTGTGTGTGCCGATGACGATGCGTGCGATGCCGGGACCGCCCTCGGAGCCGGCGAGGACGGTCTGTTCGACGGTCGCGATGGAGACCCGCCCCTCGCT
>DMUE01000004.1:1671-7501 GCA_003476465.1 Microbacterium sp.
CGGGTGCGACCGAGGCACGAGCGCCGGGTACACGCGCACGGAGATGGCTTCTGCGGGACCGGCACCCGAGACATCCTCGATGCGTTCGCAGACGGCGAGGAGCTTGACGACGTAACCGGCTTTGCGAGCCGAGTCGATGAGCGCGGCGTCGACCGATGTGATTCCCTCACGGTGCACGGTGTCCAGCGGCACACTCGTGTGAAACGCCAGGCTCGCGAGGATCGCCGCCTTCTGCGCGGCGTCGTACCCCTCGACATCGGCCGTCGGGTCCGCCTCGGCGTATCCGAGCCGCTGCGCGTCTTCGAGCACGTCGGCGAATTCGGCACCCTCGGTGTCCATGCGATCGAGGATGTAGTTCGTGGTGCCGTTGACGATGCCCATGATGCGTCGCACCCGGTCGCCGGCCAGCGAATCGCGCAGCGGCCGGATGATCGGGATCGCCCCCGCCGCGGCGGCTTCGTAGTAGACCGAGGCCCCCACCTGGTCGGCCGCGTCGTAGATCTCGGCGCCGTGCGTCGCGAGCAGCGCCTTGTTGGCCGTGACGACGTCCGCCCCCGATGTCAGCGCGTGCAAGATCGACGTCCGCGCCGGCTCAAGACCGCCGATCAGCTCGATGACGATGTCGGAACCGACGATCAGCGACTCGGCGTCTGTCGTGAAGAGCTCGCGCGGCAGATCGACGTCGCGGAGCGCATCGATGTCACGGACCGCGATGCCGGCGAGTTCTAGGCGTGCGCCGGCCCGGTCGGCCAGTTCGTCGGCGTGTCGCAGCAGCAGACCCGCGACCTGCGAGCCCACCGCCCCGGCCCCGAGCAGCGCGATGCGCAGGGTGCGGTAGTCGGTCATCGGTCTCCCCTCGAATCCGTCAAACCGGCATCGCGGGCGAGCAGGTCGTCGATCGTCTCGCCGCGCACGATCACGCGCGACGTTCCGTCCCGGACGGCCACGATCGGCGGCCGCGGGACGTGGTTGTAGTTGCTGGAGAGCGCGTAGCAGTAGGCGCCGGTGGCGGGCACGGCGAGCAGGTCGCCCGGCGCGACGTCCGCCGGCAGGTATTCGGCGTCGACCACGATGTCGCCCGACTCGCAGTGCTTGCCGACGACGCGCACGAGGGCAGGCTCTGCGGTGCTCGTGCGATCGGCGATCCGTGCCGAGAACTGCGCGTCGTAGAGGGCGGGACGCGGGTTGTCGCTCATGCCGCCGTCGACGCTCACGTACCGTCGCGTCGCGGCCGCGCCGGAAGCCTCGACCGAGACGTCCTTNNTCGGCGAGCACGCCCAGCAGACGCGCGGCCGAGGCCTGGAATCCGTCGGTGCCGAAGATCTGCGAACCGATGTGGCAATGCAGGCCGACGAGGTTGAGGCCCGGCGTCGCCCGCACGCGGGCGACCAGTTCGGACGCGGCCTCCAGAGGAAAGCCGAACTTCTGGTCCTCGTGCGACGTCGCGAGGAAGTGGTGGGTCTCGGCGTGGACGCCCGTGTTGACGCGGAGGAGGACGTCCTGCGGGGCGCGGCCGTTGCCGTCGGGCGCCATGATCCCGGCGAGGCGGTCGAGCTCCCACACGCTGTCGATCACGATCGAGCCGATGCCGGCCTCGACCGCGCGCTCGAGCTCGCTGACCGACTTGTTGTTGCCGTGGAAGCCGAGCAGCTCGGCGGGCACGCCGGCCGCGAGCACGACCTCGAGCTCACCGCGCGTGCTGACGTCAACACGCAGGCCCTCCTCTGTGACCCAGCGCGCCAGCTCCGTCGAGAGGAACGCCTTGCCTGCGTAGTAGACCCGGGCCTGGGTGCCATGCCGGACTGCGGCATCCTCGAAGGCCGCGCGCGTGCGGCGGGCACGATGACGCACCTCGCCCTCGTCGAGCACCAGAACGGGCGTGCCGTACTGCGCGACCAGGGCGCGGACGGCCACTCCGCCGATCTCGAGCTGCCCGTCATCGCGGCGGCGGGCGGTGTCGGGCCAGACCTGAGGGGCCAACGCGTTCGCGTCGAGGGGTGGCACGAGCCATCCGGGGGCGAGCGGCGAGGCGGCAGACACAGCAGACCAATCGGTGGATTCGAAACGTTCGCCGGCGCGCGGGCCGACGCAAATCCGCAGGCCGCGGTTGATGCACGCGACCCCGGCGGTTGCTGAAAGTCTAGGGCACCCGCGTGCGCCGCTCCCGTTCGTCGGAGGGCGGGAGCAGGTGATCCCGCCAGGTGCGCGTTTCGCACCCCGGCGCCGCCGGACGGCGCCGGCCATCTGCGATCATGTGCAGACGCCCGGCTGCCGCAGTGCCGAGTCGACGAGGATGCCGCCGGCGATGTCGAAGCGTGCGACGACCTCGTTGCCCGACACGGCGACATCGGTGAGGGTCAGGCCCGCGGGCAACGACGAGGCGATGCACACCTGCCAGGTCTGCAGAACCCCGTCGGCGAGCCCGCCGAACTGCTCGCGCAGGGTCTGGGCATCCGCGCTCGCACCCGCCACGCTGAGCGATGAGGGCGACAGCGCCAGCGCGCCTCTCACGGCCGAGGGCGTCAACCCCACGCCGACGGGAACCGCGACGCCGAAGAGGTTGAGTTCGAACGTGACAGTCACTTCGGATCCCGCGAGCACGAGGGATCCCTCGGGGAAGCCCTCGACGCCCGCGAGGAGCGTCTGCAGCTGCTGCTGATCGAGCGTCATGGCCGCCTCCGCCGAGGCGATCGGCCCGTCGGCGAGGAGCGGAACACCCCGTGCCGTGACATCGACATCTCCCGAAAAACCCTGCAGCGAGACATCCTGAGCCCGGATCCGCACCTCGTCGAAGCTCCCCGAGATCAACTGCGGGATGACCGGACCCTCGATCTCGACGTCCGCCCGCTCCGCCGGTACCCCCAGTTCACTCGCGAGCTGCGAGCGGACGCCCTGCTCGACGAGGTCGCGGGCAAGCCACTCGCCCGCGAAAGCGGCACCCGCGAGCAGCACGACGACCACGACGAGCGAGACGATCCACGGCCAAGCGTGGCGCTTCCGCCGCGGCGGCGGCCCCTCGTCCCAGTAGAGCGCGGGCGGCGGGGTCGCCATCGCTACATCCGTTCCGGAGCCGTGACGCCGAGCAGGTCGAGGCCGTTGCGCAGCACCTGACCGGTGGCGTCGTTCAGCCAGAGCCGTGTTCGGTGCACCGCCTCGACGGGGGCATCGCCGAGCGGGATGATCCGGCAGTTGTCGTACCAGCGGTGGTAGAGGCCCGCGAGCTCTTCCAGGTATCGCGCGACACGGTGCGGCTCACGCACCTCCGCCGCGAACGCGACGATGCGCGGAAACTCCTGCAGCGCGCCGAGCAGAGCCGACTCGGTCTCGTGCGTCAGCGACTCCGGGGCGAATTCGCTCCGGTCGACGCCGGAATCGGCGGCGTTGCGCGCCACGTTGTGCGTGCGCGCGTGGGCGTACTGCACGTAGAACACCGGGTTGTCGTTCGTGCGTTTGCGCAGCAGCTCGGGGTCGAGGGTCAGGGGCGAGTCCGCGGGGTACCGCGCCAGCGAGTACCGCAGCGCATCCGTCCCCAGCCATTCGCGCAGGTCGTCCATCTCGATGATGTTCCCCGCGCGCTTGGACAGACGCGCGCCGTTCACCGAGACGAGCTGCCCGATCAGCACCTCGATGTCTCTGTCGGGGTCATCGCCCGCCGCCCCCGCGAGCGCCTTCAGGCGGTGGACGTAGCCGTGGTGGTCGGCGCCGAGCAGGTAGATCTTGTGCGTGAAGCCGCGGTCGCCCTTGTTGAGGTAGTACGCCGCATCGGCGGCGAAGTACGTGTACTCGCCGTTCGAGCGACGGATGACCCTGTCCTTGTCGTCGCCGAAGTCGGTCGTTCGCACCCACACCGCGCCCTCTTCGTCGAAGACGTGCCCCTGCGCGCGCAGGCGGTCGACGGCCTCGTCCACGAGGCTCGGTCCGCCGTCGAGCATCTTCGCATGCAGCACCCGCTCCGAGAACCACACGTCGAAATGCACGTTGAAGGCCGCGAGGGACGCCTGGAGCTCGCCGAGCTGCAGCTCGTACGCGGTGTCGCGGGCCACCGCCATCCGCGTTTCGTCGTCCAGGTCGAGCAGATCGGATCGCTCCACCAGGACGCGGCGCCCGAGCTCTTCGATGTAGGCGCCCGCGTAGCCGCCCTCGGGCGTCGGCTGGTTCTGGATCGCGGCGAGCACCGACAGGCCGAAACGGTCCATCTGGGCGCCGGCGTCGTTGATGTAGAACTCGCGAGCGAGGGTCGCGCCGCTCGCGAGCAGCAGGCGCGCGATGGCGTCGCCGAGCGCCGCCCAGCGGGTGTGGCCGATGTGCAGGGGCCCGGTCGGGTTGGCACTGACGAACTCGAGATTGATCGAGTTGCCGCGCTGACTCTCGTTCGTGCCGAAGGCGGCCCCGGCCTCGACGATCGTGCGGGCGAGCGACCCGGCCGTGGCGGCGTCGAGGGTGATGTTGATGAATCCGGGCCCGGCGACGTCGACGCGTGCGATACCTTCGCTGTGCGCGAGTGCCTCGGCGATCTCGGCGGCGAGCTCGCGGGGGTCGGCACCGACGATCTTGGCGAGCTTGAGCGCCGCGTTCGACGCCCAGTCGCCGTGGTCGCGGTTCTTGGGACGCTCGACGGGGAGGTCGGCCGGGGTGAGATCCTCCGCCGATCCCGCGCGTCGCGCCTCGGCGATCGGGCGGACGACGGCGAGCAGGGCGGCGGAGAGATCCTCGGGGTTCATAGCGGGCCCAGTCTAGTTCGGCGCCCGTATGCGACCCGCTCCGGCCATGGCTGCGCCGCGAACGGACGCACGATTCCGTTCCGCAAGCGCATGAGAGCGCGCGCTNNGTCGCTATGCGCACGAGCGAGCGCCGATCGGCCAGGCGAGTCGCGTCGATGACGTACCAGGCGCCGTCGAGGTAGGCCTCGGCGACGGCGTGGAAGTCCATCGGCGACAGCCCCGGCGCGTAGCAGGCGGCGTATCGGGCGGGCATGTCCATGGCCCGCAGCAGCGCGATGACGACGTGCGCGTAGTCACGGCACACCCCCTGCCCCGTCATGAGCGTTGTGACGGCGCTGTCGGTGCCGAGGCTCAGCCCCGGCGTATAGGTCACCGACTGCTCGACGAAGCGCGTGACGGCCGCAATCAGCTCGGCCCCGGCGAGTCCCGAGAACTGGTGGCGCGCCTGCGCGAAGACCTCGTCTGACTGGCAATAACGGCTCGGACGCAGGTAGATGATGCTGTCGAGCCCGCTCGTGCGCGCGAGCCCCGTCTGACCCTCCACGACCGCTTCGTAGCGGACGCGCAGGGGTCCGGGTTGCCCGGTCAGGCGGTGCAGCCGCGTGCCGTACTGGTCGATCATCTCGGTCGGGCTGTCCACCAGATCGTCGCTGGTGAACGTCAGAATCTCGCTCGCGAGAGGCACCTGGCGAGCGGTCGTCACCGAGAAGACGAGGTCGGCCGAGCCGGCCAGGTCGAGGTCGATTTCTGCGGTGACGATGCGCTGCACCGAGACATCCTCGCACGGCCGCCCGACGCCTCCGCGCGTCGGATTCGAGGCCACGCCGCCCTCGCCCGAGCAGAGGACGAATGCCCAAGCGAGGGAGAACGATCCGGAAACCGTCCTCTGCTGGGCACATCTCCTCGTTTCCGCAGAGAATCCGAGTCGCTAACCCCCACGACGGATGGCGCGGGCCGAGGCATCCGCCCCTCGCACGTGACGTACCCTCTCTTCATGCCCGATGCCTCCCGTCCGAGCGTGCGCGTCGGGGTGGTCTGGGCTCTGACCGCCGGAGTCCTGGCCGCCGGGGTGGTCGGCGCGTGGCGGCCCTGGCGGCGCCCCGCTCCCG
>DMUE01000011.1:0-6246 GCA_003476465.1 Microbacterium sp.
CGGCCTGACGCTGATCCTCGTCGTCGGCGGTCTCGCCACCTTCACAGAAGGCGTGCTGGCCATTCTGATCTATCGGGGGGTCAACCTCGCCCGTGTCGTCGTCATGCTCTACGCCGTTGTGTCGATCTCGGCAGCTTTCACCACGTGGTGGGTGGGCGGCCGGGACATCCGGATCGAGACGACGCTGGTCACCCTGAGCCTCGATATCCTCGTGCTGCTCGCCCTGTCGAGCCGCCAGGCGGCCGCCTACGCCCGGCGCAAGCGGCGGCGCTGACGTCGCCACCCTCAGCCCCTTCCCGATCGGGGGGCACTAGCCTGTAGACCGCCCGAACGGTGGCGGAGGAGGCAACGCGTGTTCGACAGTCCTCTCTCGACGTCCGCCTACGGGGTGCTCGGCGTCGAGCCCGATGTCGACGAAGACCAGCTGCGTCGTGCCTACCGGCAGCGCCTGCGTGACACCCATCCGGACACCGGGGGCGATGCCGCGGCCTTCGGCCTCGTGCAGCGCGCCTGGGAACTCGTGGGAACACCGTCGGCCCGCGAGGCCTACGACCGGGGCCACGGCTTCGCCACCCACGGTCCCGGCTCGGAGGCGAAGGATGATGCCTCCGGCTGGCGCCCCGCCCGCCCGAGCGCCGATACCCGGCCACGCGCCCGCGCCCACGGCCACCCCGGGGGGTGGCGGCGCGAGCGCTATCTCACCCTCATGCGCGAGTGGGTGGGCCGAGGCATCCCCCTCGACGACCCCTATGCCCCCGCCCTCGTGCGTTCCGCCCCGCACGAGATCCGGCGCCTCCTCGCCGACGCGCTCGCCGAAGAGGCCACCGCGCGCGTCGTCTCGGAACTCGGGATGGGGTTCACTGTGTGGCATGATGTCGCGGCCTCCGGGCGGCGCGGCGACGACCCCGACGCCAAGCTCGACCACATCGTGCTGGGCCCGAGCGGGCTCTACGGCGTGCTGTCGGAGGATTTCGGCGGCCCGGTGTCGCTGCGCCGCGGCGAGCTGCAGGGAGAGGGAGTCGAGGGTTCCCCGGTCGGCGACCTGGTAGCCCGGATGCGTGTCGTCGCACGGGCCGCCGGGGTGCGCTTCAGCGGCGCCCTCGTCGTGCTGCCCGACGACGACCTGCCGCAGGCGATCCTGGACGTCGGCCGGGTGCGGGCGCTGCCGGTCGTGGCGTGTGGCAGGAGCGCACTCGCGACGGTGCTGCGCCGGGGCATTCCGGGCGCTCGCGACATGGGCGGCAACGAGGTCTTCGACGTGCGGACACGTCTGCANNCACCTCCGCGGCGAGCTCAGCGTCCACGGCGACCGCGTCGAGGGGCCCGCGAACGTCCACGGTTCCCGCGGATGCGCCCTCCTGCCGGTCGCCGCCGAGTGCCAGGTCGGCCATGGCCGACGAGGTCGCGCCGTTCCAGAGGATGACCGCGCCATCGGTCGCCGCCACGATGTCGACGGCGTCGGACCAGCGTGTCGACACCGTGCCCACGACGGACCCCGCCGGGAGGGCCACGGTCGGGGAGAGCTGGGCGTCGAGCCCGGTCAGCAGCTCGCGGGTGCGGTCGAAGCGCGTCGCGCTGTCGGGTTGACCGAGGATCACCGCGTAGGTGCGCACCGTCGTCTCGCCGTTGACGACGTCACGGGCCGCGAGCAGGTTGTAGGCCCCGTTGAGGAGCCCGGTCTTGATGCCCACGACACCCGGCTCGCCGAGCAGCGCGTTCGTGTTCTCGACGAGGCCGGCTCCGGGAAGTTCGACCGACGGCTTCGCCACGATCTCGGCGATCACGGGGTTCGCGAGCGCGCGCCGCGCGAGGGCGATGAGGGCCGACGGCGTGGCGGTGTTGCGTGGGCTGATTCCGGATGAATCCACCACCGTGATGCCGTCGAGTCCGTGGTGTGCGAGCCACTGCATCGCGGCGCGGGCATACACCGTATCCGAGGGGTAGATGCCGTTCACGAGGCGATCCGCATAGTTGCCCGCCGAGCCGATCAGCATGCCCTCGAGCAGCTGGTACTCGGTCAGAGTGCCGCCCACCGGGACGTCGAGGGCGGACTCGTTCGAGGCGAGGGTGTCGTGGTAGGCGGTCCGGTCGGCGCGGGTGAAGGCGTACTCGGGGCCCTGTTCGCCGGGCGCCAGGGGCAGGGAGTCCAGTACCACGAGGGCGGTGACCACCTTCGTCAGGCTCGCCATCGGCCGGGGGTCGTTCGAACTCGCCGCAGTGCTGCCCACCCCTCCGACTCCGAGCGCCGCGGCCCCCTCGGCCGGCCAGGCCGGAGCGGCGGCGGGTGCCGCGGCAGGCTGCAGGGTGGCGGCCTGCACGACCGGGGCAACGGCGTGGAGGGGCCAGACGAGCATCGCGACCACATACACGGCCACCAGGCCCAGGACGCTGACCAGAGGAACCAGCACCCCCGGCCGCAGCGGAGAGCGGCGCGGCCAGCGCTCCACCAGGTCGGTGTCCGGGGGCACGACGGACGGGGGGAGCGAGGAGGTGGTGAGCACAGGCTCGCGCAGCGCGTCGTTCCGGGGCATTTGCCTACGGTACCGCGACGGCTATACTCATCCATCAACCACGGGAGTCCGGTGTGCCGGGCTGAGAGGAAGCGAAAACGCTTCGACCGTCGAACCTGATCTGGGTCATGCCAGCGCAGGAAGGAGAACCAATGAATACGTCCACGTCCACTCCCCGTTCCACGGATCCGGGCCGCCGCGGTTTCGCCGCGATCACGTGGCGCTGGCGCGTCGTCGACATCGTCGTCGCGAGCGTCGTCGGTGTCGCCTCCGCCGCCGTCTTCGTCGTCTGGAACATCGGCTACGAGGGCCCGAGTTCGATCCTCTCGCCGATCCTGCCGGGACTGCAGGGTCTGCTCGTGGGTCCCTGGCTGATTGCCGGAGTCCTCGGTGCGCTCATCATCCGCAAGCCGGGGGCCGCCCTGTACACCGAGCTGCTCGCGGCTGTCATTTCGGCTCTTGTGGGAAACCAGTGGGGTCCATTGACGATCGTCTCGGGAGCGGTCCAGGGCCTCGGTGCCGAGATGGTCTTCCTCGTCTTCGCCTATGCCATCTGGCGCCTGCCGGTCGCGATCCTCGCGGGTGCGGGTGCCGGGCTCGCCGCCGGAATCAACGACCGCATCCTCTGGTATGCGGGCGCCGACACGACCTTCACGATCGTCTACATCGTCGCGACGACCGTTTCCGGCGCTGTGATCGCGGGGGTGGGCGCATGGTTGGCCGCTCGGGGCCTCGCGGCGACGGGAGCACTGGGGCGCTTCGCCTCCGGCCGCGAGGTCACCCGGCGCATCTGACGTGGCCGATGCGACGACCCGTTCCGACGTATCGATGCGTCCCGCCGCGGTCGAAGCGCGGGGCTGGGGCTGGCGCTTCGCCTCGCGTCTGCGGTGGGCTGTTGCGGATGTGTCGTTCCGTATCGAACCGGGGGAGCGCGTGCTGTTGCTCGGCGCTTCGGGCGCCGGCAAGTCGACCCTGCTGCACGCGATGGCGGGTGTGCTCGACGGAGACGACGAGGGCGAGACCCGGGGCGAGTTGACGGTCGACGGTCTACCGGCGCCCCGTGCGACCGGGCGCGCGGGGCTCGTCCTGCAGGACCCGGACAGTCAGGCGGTCCTTGCCCGGGTGGGCGACGACGTCGCCTTCGGACCCGAGAACCTCGGCGTGCCGCGAGACGAGATCTGGCGGCGGGTGCACGAGGCGCTCGAGGCGGTCGGTCTCGACGTGCCGCTCGAGCACTCGACATCCGCTCTCTCCGGAGGACAGAAACAGCGACTCGCCCTCGCGGGTGTCCTCGCGATGCGCCCCGGGCTCATCCTGCTGGACGAACCGACCGCCAATCTCGACCCCGGCGGCGTGCGGGAGGTGCGCGACGCGGTCGGGCGCGTGGTCGAGCGGACGGGCGCGGCTCTCGTCATCGTCGAGCATCGGATCGACGTGTGGCTGCCGCTTGTCGATCGCGTCATCGTGCTCGGCGAGAGCGGTGGTGGCGGCGGTGGCGCGATCGTGATCGCCGACGGTGCACCGGATGAGGTCCTCGGCTCGCTCGGCCCCCGCCTGGCCAGGGGCGGCGTCTGGGTTCCCGGCCTACCTCCCCGGTTTCCGGCCCCTCCGGCAGGCACCGCCGGCCCCGTCATGCTCGAGGCGCGCGCACTGTCGGTCGGCCGGTCCCGCGGGACGAGTGCCGCGGGACCCCTTCGACTCGATGTTCGCGCCGGGGAGGTGCTCGGCATAACCGGGCCCAACGGGGCCGGCAAGTCCACTCTGGCGCTCACTCTCGCCGGTTTGCTGGCTCCCGTGAGCGGGCGGGTCGAGGCGTCCGTCGCCCTTGCGGGCGGCCCGCAGCGCGACCCGCTGCGGTGGTCGTCGCGCGAACTCCTGACCCGGATCGGCACCGTGTTCCAAGACCCCGAGCACCAGTTGCTCGCCACGACGGTGCGAGCCGAGCTCGGGGTCGCGCCGCGATCGCTGGGGCTGCCCGAGGCTGAGGTCGCGCGCCGGGTCGACGACCTGCTCGTCCGGCTGCGGCTGGGCCGGCTCGCGGAGGCGAACCCGTACACGCTCTCGGGCGGCGAGAAGCGCCGGCTGACGGTGGCCGCGACGCTGGCGGCACGACCCCGCATCATCGTGCTGGACGAACCGACGTTCGGTCAGGACGCGGTGACCTGGGCCGAACTCGTCGCGATCATCGCCGAGCTGCGCGATGAAGGCATCGCGGTCGTCGTCGTAACGCACGACGCAGCCGTCCTCGATGCGCTGCACGCGCGTCCGTTCGAGCTCGAGGCCTCCGCGTGAGCGCGTCCGTGGTCAACGGGACCAGAACCGGGCCGATCGTCGCGGTCAACCCGGTCGCCAAACTCGCCGCCGCGCTGCTGATCGCCCTCCCCCTCGTTCTGACGATCGATCCGGTCTCGGCCGCGACGGCCCTCACCCTGGAGTCCGTGCTGTTCGCTCTATCGGGCCTGCGATGGCGGGAGTTCTGGCTGCGGACGCTCCCCGTGTGGATCGCGGCTCCGCTCACGGCGCTGACGATCGCGCTCTACGGCACCGCGTCGGGCACGATCCACATCGAGTGGCTCTTCGTGCGCGTGAGCGACGGGTCCCTCGAGCTCGCGCTCGCGACCTTCTTCCGGGTGCTGGCGATCGCGCTGCCGGGGGTGGTGCTTTTCGTGACGGTCGACCCGACGGATCTCGCCGACGGGTTGGCTCAACTCGTGCGGCTACCAGCCCGTTTCGTGCTGGGCGCGCTCGCCGGGATGCGCCTGCTCGCTCTGCTGGGCGATGACTGGCGGGCGCTCGGCCTCGCGCGTCGCGCCCGCGGCGTCGCCGACGCCGGGCGCGTGCGCCGCACGCTGGGCATGGCATTCGCCCTCCTCGTGCTGTCGATCCGGCGCGGGTCGAAGCTCGCGACGGCGATGGAGGCCCGAGGCTTCCGCGGCCACATAGTGGACGCGGGCGCTCGCCCCGTGCCGCGCACCTGGGCGCGCCCATCGCGCTGGGGCGCTCCCGAGTGGATGCTCCTGGCCGCGGGCGCCGCGATCTCGACGATCGCCCTCACCGTCGCGGTGGCCGCGGGTTCGTGGAACTTCATCTTCGGCCCCACCTAGAGGGCCCGAACCCGAGCGGGCGTCACGTATGTGCTCCAGGTCAGCAGAATGCGTGACGCGTGTGAAATCTCGCGCCGGCGGGGGTGCCCAGAAACCGTGGTCTCGCGTAGGGTGGCACCGGATGCCAGGCGCGCAATGCCGTGCGGTGAACGTGCAGTGGCCACGCGGGGCGCCGAGGTGGGTCGTCGAAGGAGAAGGCGCATGCAGAGCGAGAGATCGGGCGCTCTGGTCACGGGTGGGGCGAGCGGCCTCGGGCTCGCTACCGCGCGCCGCCTCGCGGCAGAGGGAGTCCTCGTCACCGTCGTCGACCTCCCGACCTCGCGCGGTGAGGCCGTGGCCGCCGAACTCGGCGGAGTCTTCGCGCCCGCGGACGTCACGAGCGTGCCCGAGGTGCGTGCGGCGGTGGCCGAGGCATCCGCTCTCGCGCCGCTCCGCGTCGTCGTCTCGTGCGCCGGGATCGCCGCCGCCGGCACGGTTCTCGACCGCGAGGGAGAGCCCACCCCCCTCGAAGAGTTCGAGCGTGTTGCCCGGATCAACCTCGTCGGCACGTACAACGTCATCGCCCAGGCCGCTTCGGTGATGGCGGCCACAGAACCGGATGACTCGGGGGAGCGCGGCGTCATCATCACCAC
>DMUE01000011.1:6305-13097 GCA_003476465.1 Microbacterium sp.
TTCCCGGCGCGGCTCGGCCGGCCCGAGGAGTTCGCGGCCCTCGTCGCGCACATCGCCGAGAACGGGTACCTCAACGGCGAGACCATCCGCCTCGACGGTGCCATGCGGATGGCCCCGAAGTGAGTGGCGGCTCACGTTCACGCTTCCGTCCCTTCGGAGCGGGAGCGGATTCAATGAACACGAACATCCGGGTAAGGAGAACCCCCGCATGACCGATTCGATCATCCACACCCGCGACGGCGCGCTCGCGCGGCTGAGGTTCAACCGTCCCGCGTCGCTCAATGCCGTGGGATTCGAGATGGGCGCCCGCTGGCGAGAACTCGCGCTCGAGATAACCGCCGATCCCACTGTCGGCGCGGTGATCCTGGATGCTGCGGGCCCGGCCTTCTGCGCCGGGGGGGACATGGTCGAGATGTCGTCCTCGGATACCCGCGGCGCCGATGTCACAGCGGTCGCCCGCACCGTCCACGAGGGCATCCGCGCCTTCGTCGAGTCCGACAAGCCGGTCGTCGCCGTCGTCCAGGGCGCCGTCGCCGGAGGGGGACTCGGGCTCATGCTGACGGCCGACTACATCGTCGCCGGCGACTCTGCTCGCTTCGTGAGCAAGTATGCCGGTATCGGCCTGACCCCCGATCTCTCCGTCTCGGCGCTCCTGCCTGCTGCGATCGGTCAGACCCGGGCCCTGCGGATGCTGCTCGACGACCTCACGATCGACGCGCCCACCGCCCTCGACTGGGGCCTGGTGACCGAGGTCGCGGCCGACCCGGCCGCCCGTGGTGAAGAGGTCGCACGATTCTGGCTCGCAGGCGCGACAGCGGCGTTCGGTCAGGCCAAGCGTCTCGTCCGCGCGGGAGCGCACCGCCCGTTCGCAGAGAACCTGGACGACGAGGCCCGGACGATCGGCGCTGCCTTCGACACCCCCGATGCCCGCGCCCGCGTCGCCGCATTCGCCGCCGCATCCGCCCGCTCCGCCGCTCGTCGCGCTTCGCCGAGCTCTGCCTCGAACGAGTCCCGATGAGCGAAAAGGCCCTCGCCGGGAAGACCATCCTGATGTCGGGAGGGAGCCGCGGCATCGGACTCGCGATCGCCCTGCGGGCGGCCGCCGACGGCGCCAATATCGCGCTCCTCGCCAAGACCGACACCCCGCATCCCCACCTCGAGGGCACCGTCCACTCCGCCGCCGAGCGGATCCGCGCGGCCGGGGGCCAGGCGCTGCCGATCGTCGGCGACGTCCGGGCCGACGGCGACATCACCGAGGCGGTGCTGAAGACGACGGGCGAGTTCGGGGGCATCGACATCGTCGTGAACAACGCGAGCGCCATCGATCTGTCGGGTTCGCTCGATCTTTCGTCGAAGAAGTATGACCTGATGCAGGACGTCAACGTCCGGGGCACGTTCCTGCTGTCGCGGGCGGCCGTTCCCTTGCTGCGGGACAGCAGCAACCCGCATATCCTGTCCCTGTCGCCGCCCCTGAACCCCACCTCGCGCTGGCTCGGTGCGCACACCGGGTACACGCTTGCCAAGTTCGGGATGACGATGGTCACGTTGGGCCTTGCCGCCGAGTTCGCCCCCGACGGCATCGCCGCAAACACCCTCTGGCCGCGCACGACTATCGCCACGGCTGCGGTGCAGAACCTGCTGGGCGGTGACCGGGTCATGGCCCTGAGCCGCACCCCCGAGATCTACGCGGATGCCGCGTACGCCGTCCTCACGACGCCAGCCCGCGAGAACACGGGACGCTCGCTGATCGTCGAGGACGTGCTGAAAGAGTCCGGCGTCACCGACTTCTCGGGATACGCGGCGGTGCCGGGAACGCCGGACGAGCGCCTGTTCCCCGACATCTTCCTCGACTGAGCCGGCGCCCATGCCCGTTATGAGCGCCGGCCTGCTGGTCTATCGAGTCGTGCCGGGCGCTCGCGCCGAATTCGAGGTTCTGATCGCACACATGGGAGGTCCGTTCTGGGCGGGGAAGTCCGAGGGCGCGTGGACGATCCCCAAGGGCGAGTTCGACCCGGACGAAGAGTCGGCGCTGGACGCCGCCCGCCGCGAGTTCGTCGAGGAGCTCGGCGTCGATCCGCCCGCAGGTGACTACGCCCCGCTCGGGACGTTCGCGTATTCGTCGGGCAAGCGCATCGTCGTCTTCGTCGTGGTCGGCGCCGATTTCGCCCCCGTGGAGTTCACGTATGGCACATTCGACCTGGAGTGGCCGTCCGGGTCGGGCACCCGGGCCGGGTTCCCCGAGGTCGACCAGGCGCGATGGGTGCCCGAGCGTGAGGCGCGTGACCTGCTGGTGAAGGGTCAGCGACCCGCCCTCGAGGCCTTGGCGGCCCGGCTGGCCGAGGCGGCGGACACCGCCTGATCCTGCGCGGGACGAGCGGATGCTTCAGCGCACTTCACCTTTTCCCCCGTACCGGTCCCGTAGCCTGGAGGCATGACCTCCCTCCCTCCCGACTCTCCCGTCCGCCGGACGGGACCGGGTCCCATCCTGCAGGTGCGTCCGGCGACTGAGGGATGGCAGCAGCAGAAGGATGATTCGGGGCGGCCTCTGCTGCAGTTCGCCAGCCCGAAGCGGGGCAAGCCGCCGGTGCACCTGACGGACCTGACGCCCGAGGCGCGGGTCGAGCGCGCCAAGGAGCTCGGCCTGCCGGGCTTCCGCGCCAAGCAGATCGCTGCGCACTACTTCCGTCACCATACGTCCGACCCGGCGCTCATGACGGATCTGCCCTCGGAGGGGCGTGAGGAGCTCGTCGCGGGCTTCCTGCCCCGGCTGCTCACGGAGGTGCGGCGACTGCAGACCGACGGCGGTGACACGATCAAGTTCCTGTGGAAGCTGCACGACGGCGCNNGGGTGCGGCATGAACTGCCCGTTCTGCGCGACCGGCCAGGCGGGGCTGACCCGCAACATGTCGGCGGCCGAGATCGTCGAGCAGGTCGTGCGCGCCAACGCGTTGATCGCGGCGGGCGAGCTCGGCGGCAAGCGCTCCGACGACCACAGCATGGAGCGGGTCAGCAACATCGTGTTCATGGGCATGGGTGAGCCGCTCGCGAACTACGCACGAGTCATGCAGGCCGTCCGCGTCATGGTCGCGCCGCAGCCGGAGGGGCTCGGCATGAGCGCCCGCGGCATCACGGTCTCGACGGTCGGGCTCGTCCCGGCCATCCTGAAGCTTGCGGCGGAAGACATCCCGGTCACGTTCGCGCTCTCGTTGCACGCCCCCGACGACGTGCTGCGCAACGAGCTGATCCCGGTCAACTCGCGCTGGAAGGTCGACGAGGCACTTGATGCGGCCCGCACCTACTTCGACAAGACGGGCCGCCGCGTCTCGATCGAGTACGCACTGATCAAGGACATGAACGACCACGCCTGGCGCGCCGATCTGCTCGCCGACAAGCTCAACGCCCGCGGGCGCGGCTGGGTGCACGTCAACCCGATCCCGCTCAACCCGACACCCGGGTCGATCTGGACCGCATCCGAGAAATCCGTGCAGAACGAATTCGTCCGTCGACTGAACGACGCGGGCATCCCGACAACGCTGCGCGACACCCGCGGTACAGAGATCGACGGGGCGTGCGGTCAGCTCGTCGCAACGGTGGAGGACCAAGCCGCCGCCGTCGAGGCCTAATCGGACAATGCGGCACGAATCCGCTGCCACACCCTCCGGCCTCCGGCCAGGAGGGACTAGCGTAGAGCAATGGTTGATTATCGCTACCTCGGCAACAGCGGCTTCAAGATCTCGGAGATCACGTACGGGAACTGGCTGACGCATGCGTCGCAGATCGCGAACGAGGCCGCGATCGCGACAGTGCACACGGCGCTCGATCTCGGCATCACCACCTTCGACACCGCGGACGCCTACGCCAACACCGCTGCGGAGGAGGTGCTCGGCGAGGCGTTGCGGGGCCAGCGTCGAGCGTCGCTTGAGATCCTCACCAAGGTGTACTGGCCCACGGGTCCNNTCGCTCCAGCGCCTGGGCGTGGAGTACGTGGACCTGTACCAGGCGCACCGCTACGACTACGAAACCCCGCTGGAGGAGACGATGCAGGCGTTCGCCGACATCGTCCGGCAGGGTAAGGCCCTCTACATCGGCGTGTCGGAGTGGACGGCCGACCAGCTGCGTGCCGGCCATGCCCTCGCCCGCGAGTTGAAGTTCCAGCTCGTGTCCAACCAGCCACAGTATTCCGCCCTCTGGCGCGTCATCGAGGGTGATGTCATCCCGGCGTCGGAAGAGCTCGGCATCTCGCAGGTCGTGTGGTCGCCGATGGCGCAGGGCGTTTTGAGTGGCAAGTATCTGCCGGGCTTGGCGGCGCCGACCGGTTCCCGTGCGACCGACGAGAAGAGCGGCGCCCGCTTCATGAAGAGATTTCTCCAGGACGATGTGCTGACCGCGGTGCAGAAGCTCAAGCCGATCGCCGAGCAGGCCGGACTGACGATGCCGCAACTCGCGATCGCCTGGGTTCTGCAGAACCCGAACGTCTCCGCCGCGCTGGTCGGGGCATCGCGCCCCGAGCAGCTCGAGGACTCCGTGAAGGCCTCGGGTGTCGTGCTCGATGCCGACACCAAGTCGGCGATGGACGAGGCGCTCGCGCCGGTCGCCGTGACCGACCCCGCCCGAGTCCTGCAGTCGTCGCCGCCCTCGCGCCCCTGACGTCGAGAACGCGCCCTCTCACGGGGCGTGCCCCTTCTGCCCTCCGGCCGCCCGCCGATCTGTCAGCGTCCGTTCTTCGGCGCCGCCGACACGTCGAGCTTGTCGTGCAGGCCGCCCAGCGACGACCAGGCGCTCTCCACACCCTGCGCGGCGTGCTGCGAGGCGCGCACAGCCCGCTCGTCGGCCCAGGCGTTCAGCACGTGGCCGGCATGCCCGCGCACGTGCTCGAGCACGACGTCGGGCAGGCCGCGCGCGCGGCGGGCATCGCGCGCGGCGATCAGCCGCTCGAGGACGTCGACGTTCTTCGTCGGTGCGCCGGTCGATGTCTTCCAGCCCCGGCGGCGGTGGCCGTCCATCCACTTCGTGTACGTGTCGATCGCATACTTCGAGTCCGCTTGCACGACGAGCCGAGCGACATCCCCATGGTCCTCGATCGCCTTCACCAGGCCGAGCAGTTCGCCGATGTTGTTCGTGCCCTGCCGGATGGACCCAGCGGCCCAGTGCCCGTCCTCGCCGACCCAGGCCCAGCCGGCTGGTCCCGGGTTTCCTTTGCAGGCTCCGTCGGTCGCGACGATGTAGGCGGGTGGTTCGGTCACTCGCGCAAGGTTACCGGGGCTCGGGGTGCTACCGGGCGCCGTGACTGCGCGATGTTACCGATCGATGCGCAGCTGCGGCTCGCGCTGCGCCGGCGCTCGATCGCATCACACCTCCGCTTTTACGCCGGAAGCAGCCTGCTGACGAACTCGCCGAGCTGCTCGATTGAGCGGCATTCGCGCATCTCGACGACGTCCGCGTAGTCGAACGCCGCAGAGTCTCCTGTTCCCCAGGTGCTCTCCTGTTCCGGATTGAGCCAGAACGTCCGATTCGACCGTGCCTCGATCTCGCGCAGGTGGTCGAGGCCCCGATCCCGGTAGTTGGTGCGCGCATCACCGAGGATCAGCACCGAGCTGCGCGGACCGACCGCTTCCAGGTCGCGAGCCACGAATTCAGCAAAAGCGGCACCGTAGTCGCTGCTCGATGTCCCGTTCTGTACGCGCGCATTCTCGACGATACGGGCCTGAAGTCCCTCTCCGTCCTCGTCGCGGTCGACGGAGATGAGATCGGTGACGTCCGCCATCGCATTGATGAACGCATAGATCTTGACCTTCTTGAACTGGTTCTTCATCGCCTGCACAAGCAGCATCGTGAAACCGGAGAAGCCCGCCACCGAGCTCGATACGTCGCACAGCAGAATCAAGTCCGGTCGGCTCGGGTGCGGCTTGGCGAAGACGAGGTCGATCGGCGTCCCACCGGTTGCCATCGACCTGCGCATCGTGCGTCGAATGTCGATCGTATTGCGATAGCTGCGGCGCCGCTTCGCCGCGAGCCGTGTCGCCAGCCGGCGAGCGAGGGACCGCACGCCGCGGCGCATCTCGTCGAACTGCTCGGCGTTGGCGCTCAAGAAGTCGACATGCTCGGTCTGCGCCTGCACCGCGGTGAGGACCATGCGTTCGCGACCGCGCGTCTCGGTCGTCCGCCGCCGGGCCTCGGCGTCGACTCGCTGCCGGAACCCACCTATCAGGTCCCGCACCTGGTCCCGGGATGAGACGCCGCCCAGTTCGACGACCGTGTCGTCATCACCGCGCAACCCCATCGTGCGCGCGAGGAGGTTCTGCGGTTGCACCTGGTCGAGCGTCTGCTTCGCGGACCACCCGGGACGATCGCCGTCGATCTGCCCGAATCGGTCGACCGCGATCTCGGCGAGTTCGCCCAGCTCGCCGAGATCTGCGGCGGCAAGCGCTTCCACGAGCATGTCTCGCAACCCCCCGACGTCGAGGTCCGCAGAGACCCGCTCAGCGGAGCGGGGTCGGCCCACACGTGGCGGGAAGTAGATGTCGAAGACTTCGTCGAAGGTCTCTCGCTGACTGTGTTTCCGGGTCAGGGTGCCCGCCAGTCCTTCCCGGAGGATGCTTCGATCGTCCAGGCCGAGCCGGGTGATTGCGTCCGCGGCGTCCACGGTCTCGCCTGTGCCGACCATGATCTTCTTCGCCCGCAGCGCGGTGACGAAGTCGACGAGTCGTTGCTGCAGGCTGTAGGGGTCGTCTGGGACAGCGCCGGACCCCTCAGTCATCGCGTGAGCGCGCTTTCCATATCAAGCAGCTTCTG
>DMUE01000011.1:13146-15768 GCA_003476465.1 Microbacterium sp.
GGTGAGCGAGTCCCCGAGACCGGGGACCTTGGCCTGGACGATGCGTTCTTCGAGATCGCTGTCCGGATAGTCCACATGCAGGAAGATGCAGCGCCTGCGCAGCGCTTCGGACAACTCACGAGTGGCGTTGGAGGTGAGCACGACGAACGGCCGGTGGCGTGCGCGCACCGTGCCCATCTCCGGAATGGTGATCTGGAAGTCGCCGAGTACTTCCAGCAGCAGGCCTTCGATCTCGATGTCGGCCTTGTCGGTCTCGTCGATGAGCAGTACGGTCGGCACGTCGTTGCGGATGGCAGTCAACAGCGGCCGGGCCAGCAGGAACTCTTCGCTGAAGATGTCGGCCCGGGTCTCGTCCCAGCTCTCGTCCTTCGAGGCGGTTATGCGTAGCAGCTGCTTCGCATGGTTCCACTCGTAAAGCGCTCGCGCCTCATCGACGCCTTCGTAGCACTGCAGCCGGACAAGTGGGGAGCCGGTGGCGTCAGAAACGGCTTGTGCGAGCGCCGTCTTGCCGACTCCGGCCGGACCTTCGATGAGCAGCGGCTTGCCCAATTCGCTCGCGAGGAAGACCGTCGTCGCGACGGACTCGGAAGGAAGATAGCCGACGGAAGACAGCCGCTCCGAGACGTCGGCGACAGAGGTGAACGGCATGGTGCGTGTCATTGTGATGTTGTCTCCAGAGGGGAGCGGCGTACTGCGGATTGGGTGTGGTGTCGCAGTTGATAGTGCTTCACGTGCCACCACGCGCCGAGGCGGCGCGCGGTGGCACGTGACTAGCCGACGCTATCGCGCAACGGGGCGAAACCGGGGCAGGGCCGCCTCAGCCTCGGTCTTGTGGAAGACGACTTCCACCTCGTCCCCGATCTGCAACGCATCCACGTCGCATTCGACGATATTCGTCAGCATCGTCGGGCCTTCGTCGAGGGTGACGAAGGCGAGCACGTAGGGACCGACGCCACCGTAGTGGCCGAGGCCCTTGCGGGTGATCGCGAACGTGTAGATCGTTCCTTTGCCGGCCGTCTCAAGCCATTCGGTCTCGGACGCTCCACAGAACGGGCACATGGTACGGGGATACCAGTGGTTCTCTCCGCATGCGTTGCAGTGCTTGATGGTGAGCTTGCCCTCGAGGGTCGCGTCCCAGTAGGGCTTGGTCTCGGGGTCGATGGTCGGCGCCGGATTCGGCAGAACAGCTGACTCGGTCATGCGTCTTCCCTTCCAAGAATGACGGTCGCCGCACCCATCCGGGTCGGCAGGCTTCCGCCGGTCCCGTGTGCGAGTGCGATCTGGGTGTTGGGTACCTGCACCGCGGGGTGCGCCTCGTCACGGAGCTGACGCACCGCTTCGAGCACCTTGGTCATCCCGCCGCGGTTCGCGGGGTGGTTGTTGGCCAGACCGCCACCGTCGGTATTGAACGGCAGCTTACCGAACGGCGCCTGGAGCGCGCCGTCCAGCACGAACTCGCCGCCCTTGCCCTTCTCGCAGAAGCCGAGATCCTCGATGGTCTCGAGAACCGTGATCGTGAAGGAATCGTAGATCGACGCGTAGTCGATGTCCTTCGGCGTCACTCCGGCTTCAGCGAACGCGGCCGGCCCTGACCAGCGTGCGCCGGTGTAGGTGACATCCACCTTGCCGCCGTTGGTGTGCTTGGGGGCCTCGCCGTGACCGAGCACCTTGACCACGGAGCGGTCGAGGGTGCGCGCGACCTCAGGAGAGACGACGATGAGGGCGCCGCCGCCGTCCGTGACGACGCAGCAATCCAGACGGTGCAGCGGGTCGCTCACCATCGGCGAGTTCACCACATCCTCGACGGTCACGGGCTTGGGGAGCATCGCATTCGGGTTGTACTGCGCGTGGATGGATGCGGCGACTTTGATCTCGGCGAGCTGCTCGCTCGTGGTGCCGAACTCGTACATGTGGCGCCGCGCGGCGAGGGCGTAGAGGCCGTGCACGGTCGGACCGAACGGCGCTTCGAAAGCGTCCTCAGGGGCTCCACCGCCCTCCATCACGAGATTGCTGGTCATTTGACGTGGCAGGCCCGCGAGCGTGATCAGGGCGACCGACGCCTTGCCCGCCTGGATTGCGGCAGCGGCGTGTCCGATATGGGCGATATACGACGACCCGCCGATTTCGGTCGAGTCGATGTGACGCAGCTTCAAGCCCATATAGTCGGCCATGGACATGCCGCCGAGCCCGGGCGCGTCGCCCGCGCAGTAGTAGGCGTCCACGTCCGAGAAGTTCAGACCGGCGTCTGCGAGGGCGCCGGCGGCGACCTCCGCGTGGACCTGGGCCAGGGACTTATCGGGTATGACACGCTGGGGATGCTCATAGGCGCCGGCGATAAACGCAGCTCCGCGAATGCTCATTGCTTACCTTTCTTGGTTCTTCCGGGACGTGCGTGCGCAGTGCCCTCACGGGCGTGCAGTCGCACGAGGATTCGACCGGCCCATGATGCAGAGGTCGAAACGACCTGAGTTGAACCTGGCGGTTCAACTCTACGCCAAAGGCGCCTGCAAAGGGACGCGTCCAGAAGTGCGGACCTCACGTCGACGACTTCGTCTGCATGACCACCCGCCCAACCGAATGCTTCCTACTCTACAAACATCCCGCGTCATGTGCCGAGTGTGT
>DMUE01000011.1:15806-17588 GCA_003476465.1 Microbacterium sp.
GGCGTTGTCACCATCCGCGGGTACGGCCGCAACCTCGTGCTCGTGCACAACATCGGCGCGAAGACCGGGCAGGAGCGGATTGCCCCGGTGCTGGCTGTGCGGGAGAGCCCCGACTCGTGGATCATTGCGGCGGCCAAGGGGGGTGCGCCGGAGAATCCGGCTTGGTATCACAATCTCCGGGCCTACCCCGATGTGGATATCGAAGTCCCCGACGAAGGCGCGGTTCCCGTGCACGCCGAAGAACTCTCGGGCGGGGCTCGAGAGGAGGCGTTGGCCCTGTTCGCGCCATTCGGCGGACTCGACGGCATCCAGGCCAAGACCACCCGTGCCATCCCCATGCTGCGCCTGAGCCGCCGCCNNTGGGGCTGGCCGCCCACATCGTGGAGTGTCACCGCGATCAACGCCGCGATGACGGACTTCAGATCGGCCGGATCTCCTACGACATCTTCGGAACCATGGATACGACCGCCAGTGACATCCTCGACGCCGATGTGCGGATCGTCCGCCCGGGTCGGACGATCGAACTCGTCGAGGTAGCACTCACCCACCGGGACCGCGTCTCGGTTTTGGCGCATGCGTGGCTCATGCAGCCCTACGACACGGCTCATCTCGCCGGCAGCGCCCTCTCGGGCATGCCGGCCCGCGAGGCCATGGGTGAGGAGACGCCGATGGTGTATGAGCAGTCGTTCGGGTTCGTCAGAACGATCGACATGCATCGGATGTCGGACAAGCCCGGTCACGGGTGGGCCTGGATGCGACCGCAACTGCCATTGCTCGAGGACGAGCGCGTGGGCGCAACCGCGCGGGTCCTCGGCGTGGTCGACGTCGCGAACGGCCTCGGCCCGCTGATCGACCCGAAACTCGCCACCTACCCCAACATCGACCTGACCGCGCACGTGTTCGCCGAGCCGAAGGGCGAGTGGATCGGTGTCGAGACGACGGCGAGCTACGGTCCGACCGGCATGGGCTTGACGAGCTCGATGCTCTACGACGAGGAAGGCACCCCGTTCGGCGGAGTCCACCAGATGAACACGGTCCGGCCCCGCTGACCCCGTTCGAGCGCTGACGACGGGCCAGCCCCGGGAGGGGCCGCCACTCACCATGATGTCAACTAGAGTGACTCACCGGTGCAGGTGACCCATCCGTATCAACTAACGTGGGAATCCCCACTCAGAACGGCAAGCCGGGCGCCACTGTGGACGCCGGTGACGTGTAAACAGACGAGGAGTTCTCGATGAAGATTGTGGTGCTGGTCAAGGAGGTGCCGGACACCTACGGGGATCGAAAGCTCGATCTCGAGACGGGGCTCGCTGATCGCGACGCCTCCGACAAGGTGCTCGATGAAGTCGGCGAACGCGCCGTAGAGGTCGCTTTGAAGTATGCAGACACCAACCCCGACACCGAGGTCACCCTGGTGTCCATGGCCCCCGCGACCGCCACCTCGACGATCCGCAAGGGTTTGGCGATGGGGGCGGGCTCGGCTGTGCATATCGCCGATGATGTGCTCACGGGTGCTGATCTGACCCTCACCGCCGAGGTTCTCGCGGCAGCCCTCAGGCGCACCGGCTTCGACCTCGTCGTGACCGGCAACCAGTCCACAGACGGTGTGGGCGGAGTGGTCCCAGCCATGCTGGGTGAGCTCCTCGAGGTGCCCGTCATCACGTCGCTCAATTCAGTTCAGATCACCGCTGACTCGGTGTCCGGCGACCGCACGCTGGAGGGCGGAACCATGACCGCTTCAGCGGCGCTTCCGGCAGTCATCTCCATCACGGAGCAGCTTCC
>DMUE01000248.1:0-8183 GCA_003476465.1 Microbacterium sp.
CCGGGGCGATGCCGACCCCGGCGAGCAGGAGCGTACCGCTGATCCAGAGGACGTTGAGCGAGATCGTGGTCAGCATGAGGCCGACGGCGACCACGGTCAGTCGCCGCGCCATCGCCCATGAGCCGATCGGGATGTGTCCGAAGCTGAGGCCGCCCGTCAGGCTGCCGAGGGCGAACAGCGCGAGCACGATCCCGGCCTCGAAACCGCCGTGCCCGAATGTCGCGACGACCCCGGCCTCGACGGCCGCGCAGGCGCCGATCAAGAGGAACCCGACCACGGTCGCCAGCAGCACGGGCGGTTTCGCCAGCACCTTGCCGATCTTGCGGCGACTGCGCGGGATGCGTACGCGCCCGATCTCGGGCGACATGATGAACCAGGCGCATCCGCCGAGCAGGATCACGACGATGAGCATCATCGCGGCCGTCGTGCCGGCCTGCAGGGCGACGAAGGTGATCACGACGGGGGCGAAGACCCAGATCAACTCCTGCAGTGAGGCGTCCAGCGAGAACAGCGGTGTCAGCTGGCGGGAGTTCACCATCTTCGGGTAGACCGTGCGCACCGCGGACTGCACCGGCGGCGTGGCGAGGCCCGCGATCAGGCCGAACGCCATGGTCAGCGGCAGAACCATGGGAACAAGGCCGAGCACCAGCAGCGCTGCGGCACAGACGAGGGTCGTCAGCGTGAGCACGCGGCGCATGCCCCAGAGGCCCATCCACCGGCTCGTGACCGGCCCGGCGGTCGCCTGGCCGACCGAGGTGGCGGCGAGTACGAGGCCCGCGGCGCCATAGGAGGCCGTCAGCTGCTCGATGTGCAGCAGGAGCGCGAGCGAGATCATCCCGTTCGGGAATCGCGCCGTCAGCTGCGCGGCGATGATCCGGCCGACGCCGGGCGTCTTCAGCAGTTCCCGGTATGCGCCCACGAGAGGTCAATCGTAGTCGCCGTGTGCGACACGCCGAGGCGCGCCGCGGCACGCCGGGCCGACGTTCTCCACAGGAATCCGGATGTCGGAGGACCGCCATATCGTCGGTCCTGGGGATAGCCTCGGCCGGGGCATTCGAATCCGGCGTTATTCAGCGATTTTCCAGGGTCGAGATCGATTCGCCGCCTGTGGATGAATCGGTGGACAACCTGCGTTGTTAAGGGGAGAAGCGGTGGAGAACTACACGAATGTAACTACTACCCCTTGTGGTGCTACCCGGTGTCGGTACCCATATGTAGTATTGGACTCCCGGTGGGGGGAAGCCGGCTCCAGCAAACCGATCAGACCGATGAATAAGGGGATGAAGGCCGAAATGGCAATCACCGTTTACACGAAGCCGTCCTGCGTGCAGTGCACCGCCACTTACCGCGCCCTGGACTCCAAGGGCCTCGAATACGAGGTTCTCGACCTGTCGCAGGACCCGTCGGCGCTCGAGCAGGTCAAGGCCTTGGGCTACCTCCAGGCGCCCGTCGTCATCACCGATGGCGACCACTGGTCGGGCTTCCGTCCCGACAAGATCGACGAACTCGCAACGCGCCTGGCCTGAGGTCCGGCGCACGGGAGGTGCGACGTGAGCACGTTGGCGACGAAAGCGCCCCTGCTCGTCTACTTCTCGAGCGCCTCGGGCAACACGGCCCGGTTCATCGAGAAGCTCGGGTTGCCGGCGGTCAGAATCCCTCTGCAGGGGGACGCGACGCCCGTGGTCGACGAGCCGTTCGTGCTCGTCACCCCGACCTACGGCGGGGGCAAGGGCCGGGGAGAAGAAAAGGGTGCTGTTCCCAAGCAGGTGATCCGCTTCCTCAATCAGGAGCGCAACCGCCAGCTGATCCGGGGCGTCATCTCTGCCGGAAACACCAACTTCGGTGAGTCATTCGGACTCGCCGGCGACATCATCAGCCGCAAGTGCAACGTGCCGCACCTGTATCGGCTCGAACTGTTCGGCACGCCGGAAGACATCGATCGCGTGAGCGACGGATTGGAACGATGGTGGACACAGCACTGACCGCGACCCCCTTCACGCAGAACCCCGCGTTCGACGGGATGGACTACCACACCCTGAACGCGATGCTGAACTTGTACGGCGCGGACGGCAAGATCCAGTTCGAGGCCGACAAGCGCGCCGCGCGGGAGTACTTCCTGCAGCACGTCAACCAGAACACCGTGTTCTTCCACTCGCTCAAGGAGCGCCTCGACTATCTGGTCGAAAAGGAGTACTACGAGCCCGAGGTGCTGGCGAAGTATCCGTTCGAGTTCATCCAGGAGCTCAACGACTTCGCCTACGGCAAGAAGTTCCGTTTCGAGACGTTCCTCGGCGCGTTCAAGTACTACACCAGCTACACCCTCAAGACGTTCGACGGCAAACGCTACCTCGAGCGGTTCGAAGACCGCGTCGTGATGACGGCGCTCGGCCTGGCCGACGGTGACCAGAAGCTCGCGAAGGAACTCGTCGAAGAGATGCTCTCGGGCCGTTTCCAGCCCGCGACGCCGACCTTCCTCAACAGCGGCAAGGCGCAGCGCGGTGAACTCGTCTCATGCTTCCTGCTGCGCATCGAAGACAACATGGAGTCGATCTCGCGCGGCATCAACTCGTCCCTGCAGCTGTCCAAGCGCGGCGGCGGCGTCGCCCTGCTGCTCTCGAACATCCGCGAGGCCGGCGCCCCGATCAAGCAGATCGAGAACCAGTCCTCGGGAATCATCCCCGTCATGAAGCTGCTCGAAGACAGCTTCAGCTACGCCAACCAGCTCGGTGCGCGTCAGGGTGCGGGCGCGGTGTATCTGCAGGCGCACCACCCCGACATCCTGCGCTTCCTCGACACCAAGCGTGAGAACGCGGACGAGAAGATCCGCATCAAGACCCTGTCGCTCGGCGTCGTCGTGCCAGACATCACGTTCGAGCTCGCCCGCAACGACGAAGACATGTACCTCTTCTCCCCGTACGACGTCGAGAAGGTCTACGGCGTTCCGTTCGGTGACCTCTCGGTCACCGAGAAGTACCGCGAGATGGTCGACGACCCCCGCATCAAGAAGACGAAGATCAACGCGCGCGAGTTCTTCCAGACCCTCGCCGAGATCCAGTTCGAGTCGGGCTACCCGTACATCATGTTCGAAGACACGGTAAACGCGGCCAACCCGATCAAGGGCCGCATCAACATGTCCAACCTCTGCAGCGAGATCCTGCAGGTCAACACGCCGACGACGTACAACGAGGACCTCTCGTATGCGCAGGTCGGCAAGGACGTCTCCTGCAACCTCGGGTCGCTCAACATCGCGCTGGCGATGGACTCGCCCGACCTCGGCAAGACGGTCGAGACCGCCATCCGGGGCCTGACCGCAGTGAGCAACCAGAGCCACATCCGTTCGGTCCGCTCGATCGAAGAGGGTAATGACCGCACGCATGCGATCGGCCTCGGACAGATGAACCTGCACGGCTACCTCGCCCGCGAGCGTGTTTTCTACGGCTCCGAGGAGGGCATCGACTTCACGAACATCTACTTCTACACAGTGCTCTTCCACGCCCTGCGCGCCTCGAACCAGATCGCGATCGAGCGCGGACAGGCCTTCGAGGGCTTCGAGGACTCGAAGTACGCGTCGGGGGAGTTCTTCGACAAGTACATCGAGCGCGCGTGGGTTCCCGAGACCGAGAAGGTCAAAGAGATGTTCCTCGGCGTGCACATTCCGACGCAGCAGGACTGGGTCGCGCTGAAGGAGAAGATCCAGCAGCACGGCATCTACAACCAGAACCTGCAGGCGGTGCCCCCGACGGGTTCGATCTCGTACATCAACAACTCGACATCGTCGATCCACCCCATTGCCGCGAAGGTCGAGATCCGCAAGGAAGGCAAGCTCGGCCGCGTCTACTACCCGGCCGCGTTCATGACGAACGACAATCTGGAGTACTACCAGGATGCCTACGAGATCGGCTACGAGAAGGTCATCGACACATACGCCGCGGCGACGCAGCACGTGGACCAGGGCCTGTCGCTGACTCTGTTCTTCAAGGACACCGCCACGACGCGCGACATCAACAAGGCGCAGATCTACGCGTGGAAGAAGGGGATCAAGACGATCTACTACATCCGCCTGCGTCAGATGGCCCTCGAGGGCACCTCGATGGACATGTGCGTCTCTTGCACGCTCTGAGTTGAGAAGAAGATGATCGTGCCACCTGATAGATGGACTCCGTTTGTCGGAGTTGTTTATGGCGTGCGCGAGATGGGGTCGCGAGAGTATCGCTACGTCGGGCTGACGACTNNTGAACTCGGGCGCCGACAATCCGAATTTTGGCAAGTTCGGACGCGACCACCCAGCCTTTGGACGCAAGGTTTCCGAGGAGACGAGGGCTCGGCTGTCCGATCAGAAGCGCGGCGAGCTCAACCCGAACTTCGGACTCGTGATGAGCGAGGAACAGAAGAAGAAGCGCTCAGACGCGCTCAAGGGTCGGTCCAGGCCTTCCAGCAAGCGCAGCGCACACACTCGTCACCACACCAACAAGAACCTCTTCACAGAAACTTGCCGCTACTGCCTTGATGACCAGGCGTCGCGGGCGAACGAAGGAAACGCGAATGACTGAAAAGCTCAAGCTCCTGAACGAGGTTCAGGCGATCAACTGGAACCGCATCGACGACGATAAGGACGTCGAGGTGTGGAACCGCCTGGTCAACAACTTCTGGTTGCCCGAGAAGATCCCGCTCTCGAACGACATCCAGTCGTGGAACACACTCACTCCCGACGAGCAGCTGCTGACGATGCGGGTGTTCACGGGGCTGACGCTCCTCGACACGATCCAGGGCACCGTCGGCGCGGTCTCGCTCATCCCGGACGCGATCACGCCGCACGAAGAGGCGGTGTACACCAACATCGCGTTCATGGAGTCGGTGCACGCGAAGAGCTACTCGTCGATCTTCTCGACGCTGTGCTCGACGAAGGAGATCGACGAGGCGTTCCGCTGGTCGGTGGAGAACCCGAACCTTCAGAAGAAGGCTCGAATCGTCATGGAGTACTACCGTGGCGACAACCCGCTCAAGCGCAAGGTCGCCTCGACCCTGCTCGAGAGCTTCCTCTTCTACTCGGGCTTCTACCTGCCGATGCACTGGTCCTCGCGCGCCAAGCTGACGAACACAGCCGACCTCATCCGCCTCATCATCCGCGACGAGGCCGTGCACGGGTATTACATCGGGTACAAGTTCCAGAAGGGGCTCGAGAAGGTCTCACAGGCCGAGCGTGACGAGATCAAGGACTATACGTTCTCGCTCATGTACGAGCTCTACGACAACGAGGTGCAGTACTCGCAGGACCTCTACGACGAAGTCGGTCTGACCGAGGACGTCAAGAAGTTCCTGCACTACAACGCCAACAAGGCCCTGATGAACCTGGGCTACGAGGCGATGTTCCCCTCGAGCGTCACGAACGTGAACCCGGCCATCCTGTCGGCACTCTCCCCGAACGCGGACGAGAACCACGACTTCTTCTCCGGGTCGGGCTCGTCGTACGTCATCGGCAAGGCCGTGGCGACCGAAGACGAAGATTGGGACTTCTGACCATCCCTCACCGCCTGCTCGCCAGCCAGAGGGGCCACGACCCAGGGGGCTCGCGTCAGCGGCGCGTCGAGGCCGTGACCGTGAACTTCGGGGTGCGCGCTATCTGATGCGTAGGGCCCACCACGCGCTCGAGCCCAGGGCGGTATTGCAGGGCCGAGTTCCAGACGGTCCACAGTTCGCCGCCCGGTCGCAGCACGCGCGCCGCATCGGTGAACAGGTGCCGCGCGATGGTCCCGTCGAGGGCCGCGCCGCGGTGGAACGGCGGGTTGAGGGCGATGAACGACACGCTCGCGTCGGGCAACGCCGACAAGGCGTCATCGCGGACCACGGACATCCGATCGTCGATGCCGTTCGCGATGGCGGTCGCCCTCGCCGAGGCGACGGCGGCGGAGGACTCGTCCGACGCATAGACCCGCAGCCCGGGATGCCTCAGCGCCAGGGTCGCGCCGACGATCCCGCTGCCGCACGCCAGATCGATCATCGGGTCATCCGTCGCGCCCGGGGTCGTCGCGGGCAGGTTGTCGAGCAGCAGCCGGGTGCCGATGTCGAGCGAGGGGCCTGCGAACACCCCGCCGAACGCGCAGACGACCACGCCGCCGATCTCCGCCCGCGCGGGCTCGGGGTCCCGACCGTTGTGCGGGTCACGCGCTATGAGCACCCGCGACTTCTGCCGCGCGTGCGTGACGTCGAGCGTTCCGAAGTGCTCGCGCAGAACGTCGTTCATGCCGAGACTCATGTGCTTGAGTCGTCCCGCCGCGAAGACGGCCGCATCGGGGGCGGCGTGGGCGGCGATCAGACCCGCGATGTCGCGCAGAGAGTCGAGCGAGCGCGGCAGCCGCAGCAGCACGAGTCGCGCATCCTGAACCAGCTCGGCGTCGAGCGGCAGCGATACGACGGACGCCTCGAGCCCGGTCGACTGTGCGTTCAGCGCAAGCGCTCTCTCGGCGGTGAGCGGGTCCTGGTGCACGCGGACCAGGCCCGAGTCGTCAGGCGTCTCGCTGGCGCAGGTCAGAGCCAGAGCCCCGTATATGTCGCCGATGACGACGATGTCCTGCCGGCCGAGGCCCTGACGCTCGGCGCCCGATTCATCGAGCAGCAGGCGATCCGCGGCGTCGTGTGCCTGCCTGTCGGGGCGGGCGGGGTAGGGACGCAGCGCGTCGAGGTCGAGGGTCACCGGCCCCACGCTATCCCGCGGTCGGCGATTAGGGGTCGGCTGCGGTGCGCGGTTGCGCCGCGAGCGAATCCGGCGCGAGGAGCGATCGCGCCAGCACGGTCGAGCCGGCCACGGCCGCAGGCATGATCAGCACCGCGCCCAGCGGGATGAAGAAGCACAGCTGCGTCGCGACACCGAAGCCCAGCGCGCGGGCGCGCCGGCCGCGCAGCAGCATCCGTCGGTCAGCTGGTCCGATTCCGCGCGCCGCGAGCGCACGCGATGAGAGCTCGTCGGCCAGGAGCCATCCGGTGAGAAGGATGCCCGCGGTGGTTCCGACCGGCCCCCCGACGACGGGAGTGAGGCCGAGCAGACCGGCGATCGCGGCGACCGCGGTTCCGCGGGCCATGAGGGAGAGGCCCTCGCCCACCGAGCGCCAGAATCCAGAGCCGGCCTCCGGGACCTCGCCGCCCAGGTGGCGCTCGGCGGCACGCCAGATCCGCTCGTAGAACGGTTCGCCGACGACCAGGGTGAGCGCGGTGAACGAAACCGCGATGAGCACAAGGGCGGCGCCGAGGAGCGCCGTGCCGATCGCGACGCGCACCACACCCGCCCACAGACCCGGCCATCCGTCCGCGAACGGGGTGATCCACTCGGTGATCCAGCCGAGGTTGATGGCGAGCGAGACGACGCCCGCGAACAGAAGCCCCCCGACGAGCGCCGCGGGTACGAGGCCGAACGCCATGGTGCGGGGGATGCGCCGCCAGAGCGCCAGGCCGTGGCCGAGCATTCCGACGCCGCTGATGAACTCCCGCATCGCCCCAGGCTACGGCCGTCTTCGTGCGCGGCGGCTCGTGGGTCTCCGTCCGCGAGCGAACGCAACACGCCGGGATGCACCGTGCCGGCGTGGGCGCCGCCTCATCGGACTGACCCGGCACGTCTCCTTCGAGCTCTGCGCGCAGCCCAGGGAATAACGCGGGAGCCGCCGCGTTAAACTTGATACGAACGTGCTCAAGTCTTAGATTTGAGCGCCCAATGCTCAAGTTTGATCAGGAGGCCTCGTGCCCAACGACGTCACACCCCCGAACAGCGACGGTTTCGACAGCGGAGCCGGCGCGTTCGACGAATTCCTGTCGCGCTACCTGGCGGGGGAGCGCGCCCGCGCAGAGCGGTCGATCGACCTCGCGCGGTTCCTCAGCGCCCGAACCCAGGAGATCCTGCAGCGCTCAGGGCGGTACGCGCTCGAGCGCGGACAGCGTGAACTGGACGCTCTCCACGTCTTGCGCACGATCGTCGACGAGTCGCCGGCCCGCGACGCCGTTGAGCGCATCGGCGTGAGTCCGGCCGCGATCGTCCGCGCCGCCGAGGGGCGGCTGCCGGCCGCCGGCGCCACCGCGTCGGTCGACAGCGCCGTCATCACCTCGTCCGTGCAGCGGGCCCTGTTCCACGCTTTCCAGGTCGCCCGTTCATCCGGCTCGACATACGTCGACCCCGAGCACCTCTTCTTCGCCCTGGT
>DMUE01000248.1:8194-9794 GCA_003476465.1 Microbacterium sp.
TGCTGGTCGGCGAGGCGGGCGTGGGCAAGACCGCGATCGTCGAGGGCCTGGCGCAGGCGATCATCGACGGCGGGGTTCCCGAGCAGCTGCGCGACAAGCGAGTCATCGCGCTCGACCTTGCCGCGCTGCTTTCGGGCACGCGGTACCGCGGCGATTTCGAGGAGCGCCTGACCAAGACGATGGACGAGATCACGGCCCGCGAGGGGGAACTGATCGTGTTCATCGACGAGGTGCACACTGTCGTCGGCGCCGGAGGCGGGGGCGAGGGCGCGATGGACGCGGGAAACATCCTCAAGCCGCGCCTGGCGCGCGGTGATCTGCACCTTGTCGGTGCCACGACGCTGAAGGAGTACCGCACGATCGAGAAGGACCCGGCGCTGGAGCGTCGTCTGCAGCCCGTCCGCGTCGGCGAGCCCTCCATCGAGGACGCCGTGCTGATTCTGCAGGGACTGCGCCCGGCGTACGCCGAGCACCACGCCGTGGAGTACACCGACGACGCCCTCCGGGCCGCCGTCGAGCTCAGCGAGCGGTACCTGACCGAGCGCGTCTTGCCCGACAAGGCGATCGACCTGATCGACCAGGCCGGGGCCCGGCTGCGCCTGCGGCTCGGCGCGAAAGCGGACGTGGATGCCCTGGTCGAGCGACTCGCCGGGCTGGAAGCGGACAAGAACGCCGCCGTCTCGGCCGAGCGCTACGAGGAGGCGTCTCGCATCCGCGATGCCATCGCCGAGGTTCAGCAGCGGATCGAGGCGGTCACGAGCGAGCGTGCGCAGTCCGTGGACGCGGTGGTCGACGAGGCGCAGATCGCGGCCGTGATCAGCCGTGCCACCGGAATCCCGGTGAACCGCCTGACCGAAAACGAACGCGAGCGTCTCGCCGAGCTGGAGAGCGAACTGCACGGACGGGTCATCGGGCAGGACGGCGCGGTCGAGGCCGTCGCCAAGGCCGTACGGCGCAACCGCACCGGAATGGGCGACGGGCACCGGCCGATCGGGTCGTTCCTCTTCCTCGGTCCCACGGGTGTCGGCAAGACCGAACTGGCGAAGGCGCTCGCGACGTCGATCTTCGATGACGAGTCCGCCGTGATCCGGTTCGACATGAGCGAGTTCGGCGAGCGCCACACGGTCTCGCGCCTGGTCGGTGCCCCTCCGGGCTACGTCGGTTACGACGAGGCCGGGCAGCTGACCGAGCGAGTGCGCCGCAACCCCTACGCCGTGATCCTGTTCGATGAGATCGAGAAGGCGCACCCGGATGTCTTCAACCTGCTGCTGCAGGTGCTCGACGACGGACGTCTGACCGACGGCCAGGGGCGCACCGTCGACTTCCGCAACACGGTGATCGTGATGACCTCGAACATCGGGTCGGAGTTCCTTGCGTCGCGCTCTGGTGCGATCGGCTTCATAGCGGATGGCGGTGGCTCGACCGGGTTCGGGAGCGAGAAGGATCTGCGCGACCGGGTGATGGGCAAACTGCGTGAGGCGATGCGACCGGAATTCCTCAACCGGATCGACGAGATCGTGCTGTTCCGCAAGCTCGAGAAGGCCCAGCTGCGCGAAATCGTGCGGCTGATGCTCGGGGCGACGGCTCGCCGCCTGTCCGC
>DMUE01000248.1:9920-10339 GCA_003476465.1 Microbacterium sp.
TCTTCGAGCACAGACGAACGCGCGCCGGCACGGATCATCCGTGTCGGCGCGTGGTGCGTGAGCGCGGATCTGGCTGTGCTCCTCGCACGATGAAGGTGGACCTGAAGAAGCAGATCGCGGCGTACCAAGCGCCCCGCGGCAGCTTCGAGCTTGTGACGGTTCCGGTGATGCGGTGCCTCGCCATCGACGGCGCGGGAGCCCCGAACACCGCAGGACTATGCCGACGCCGTGGCGATCGTGTACCCCGTCGCCTACGCGGTCAAGTTCCTCAGCAAGACGCAGCTCGACAGTGACTACGTGGTCATGCCACTCGAGGCGCTCCGGTGGGCCGGCGACTACTACGACATTCCGGTGGAGTCGACCGACGAGGCATGCGCCTCACGGACATCTCGAGGGCGTCATCATCGATCCGGTCTACG
>DMUE01000175.1:0-2366 GCA_003476465.1 Microbacterium sp.
GGTCCGGCGATCGCGTGGGGCGACTCGCGCGGCGAGCTGGGGGTCATCGCGTGCGGTCGATGCGCGACCTGCGACCTCGAGGTCGTGGCCTCGCGCGATCTGCTGCTGGTGGCCGGCATGCGTCCGGTTCAGCGTGATCGGCTGCGTGCGGCCGGCATCGAGACGATCGATCACCTCGCCGATGCGGTCGCTGCGCCGAAGGGCATGAACCCCGACACCTTCGCGATGCTGCAGACCCAAGCCAGGCTTCAGCTGAGCGCGCCGGCCGGAACCGGCAACGCCGTGGCTCTCGAAGCCGGGCAGCCTCCTGCGATGCCCCCGTACGAGGTCGTCGCGCCCGCAGCGCTCGGCGCACTGCCGCGACCCGATCTCGGCGACCTGTTCTTCGACTTCGAGGGCGATCCGCTCTACACCGAGTTCACCGAGTTCACCGAGCTCACCGTGGACGCCGATGCGACGGTGTGGGGCATCGACTACCTGTTCGGCTGGGTCGATGTGCGCGAGCAGTACACCGCTGTGTGGGCGCACTCGTTCGCCGAAGAGCGCGCCGCGCTCGAGACCTTCCTCGACTTCATCGATGTGCACCGTGTGCAGCATCCGGATTTCCACATCTACCACTACGCACCGTATGAGCCCACGCACCTGCTGACCATGGCGGCGCGGTACGGCACCCGCGAGGCGGATCTCGACCGGCTGCTGCGCGACGGCGTCTTCGTCGATCTGTATCCGATCGTGCGACGTGCCCTGCGCGTCGGGTCGCGGTCGTACTCGATCAAGAAGCTCGAACCGCTGTACATGGGCGCGGAAGTGCGCACGAGCGCCGTCCAGAAGGGCGACGACTCGATCGTCCGCTACGTCGAGGCGCGCGCGCTGCGCGAGGACGGGCTGGATGCCGCAGCTCAGGAGATCTTCGACGACCTCGCCGACTACAACCGCTACGACTGCGTCTCGACCCGGCGCCTGCGCGACTGGCTGGTCGATCACGCGCGCGCCGCGGGACTTCGCCCCACCCCCGATCCCGAACCCGACGAGCGGGCGTACGAGCCGTCGCCGCGAGCGGTCGCGCTGGCCGCCGCCGCAACGACTCACCCCCACGATTCGGCCGAGGCGGCCTGCCTGCGCCTGGGTGCCGCGGCGATCGACTACTACCCCCGGGAGGCGAAGTCCTTCTGGGCCACTCACTTCCTCCGGCTGCGTGAACCGCTCTCGCTGTGGGAGGAAACGCGCGACGTCCTCTCGGTCGACGCTGCACGGTCGCGGGTCGTCGAGCAGTGGCATCATCCCGAGGGCAAGAGCGAGCGCCGGCGGGTCGAGCTGCGTGGCGAGATGGCGCCGGGAACGCGGCTCAGCGCGGGCTCGTCGCCGTTCGCGGTGTACGAGCTGCCCGCGCCGTTCCCGTTCGACGCGCCACCCCGGTGGATCCACTGCACCCGGACGGTCACCGTCGTCGAGGTGCTCGACGACGGGGCTGTCGTCGAAGAGCTCGCGGTCGACGGGAACACCTGGGAGGAGCTGCCTATCGCGCTGACCCCGCAGGCTCCGCCGAGTGCCGGACGCCAGCAGGCGGCGATCGACGAATGGGCGGACGCCGTGCTCGCGGCGTCTCCGCAGCTGCCGGCTGACGCCGCCACCGACATCCTCGCGCGCCGACCTCCGCGCACGCTTCGGCGCGCCTCGGGCGAGAGTGGTCTGCCCGCAGCGCACGGCGACGATGTCGATGCGATCCTTCGCGCGGTGCTCGCCCTCGACCGCAGCTATCTCGCGGTCCAGGGGCCTCCGGGCACGGGGAAGACCTATGTCGGCTCGCACGTGATCGCGCGCCTGGTCGCCGAGTACGGCTACAAGGTCGGCGTCGTCGCGCAGTCGCACGCGGTCGTCGAGCACATGCTCGGGCGCATCGTCGCGGCCGGCATCGCCCCCGAACTGGTCGGAAAGGCGCCCAAGGACCCGTCCGCACCCGGAATCCCCTTCACGGTGATCGCGAAGAACGCAATGGCCGGGTTCACCGCAGAGCATGCTGGCACCGGCTTCGTCGTCGGCGGAACGGCCTGGGACTTCGCTCATGAGGCGCGCATTCCGCGGCAGAGCCTCGATCTGCTCGTGATCGACGAGGCCGGCCAGTTCTCCCTCGCCTCGACGATCGCCGTATCGCTCGCGGCCCCGCGCCTGCTGCTGCTCGGCGACCCGCAGCAGCTGCCGCAGGTCAGCCAGGGTACCCACCCCGAGCCGGTGGACACCTCCGCGCTCGGCTGGGTCATGGACGGCGCCGATGTCATCCCGCCCGAGTACGGGTACTTCCTCGCCCGCACGTGGCGCATGCACCCGCGGGTCGCCGAACCGGTCTCACGGCTGTCGTACGGCGGCGA
>DMUE01000175.1:2470-2652 GCA_003476465.1 Microbacterium sp.
CAGGCCGACATCATCGTCGTGACGCCGTACAACGCCCAGCAGGTCACGGTCGAGCAGGCGCTGGCGGATGCCGGCTTCCCCGACGTCCCCGTCGGCACGGTCGACCGGTTCCAGGGGCAGGAGGCAGCGGTCGCGATCGTTTCGCTGGCCGCGTCCTCGGGTCGAGACGCGCCGCGGGGGCT
>DMUE01000081.1 GCA_003476465.1 Microbacterium sp.
CTGCAACGCTCCGACCACCGCAGCCTCCGGGCACTGGAAAACGACATCCGCTCATGGGTCAAAGGATGGAACGAAAACCCGAAGCCGTTCGTCTGGACCAAGCCCGCCGAACAGATCCTCGACTCCCTGAAACGACTACTCCAACGAACTACCGGCGCAGGACACTAGTCGGTCTTGGCGTCGACGGCGGAGATAGTCGCGTTCGATCCACACGACGATCGCCAACCGCAATTGGTCGCGTGACTGCCGGGCCCGCTGCGTGGTGAGGACGTTGCGTTGCAGCAGGCTGAAGAAGTACGCCCTCGCGGCGTTGTCCCCGGCGGAGCCGACCTGTCCAGCGAGCGCTGCTCGATGATGTCCATCAGCCACGCTACCCGGACCGAAATGAAGACGTGGCCCGCCGTTCGTGATCCCCTATGCGATCGCGGGGCCCAGCCCCGCCGCGTCGCCGCGCTCCTCGCTGGACTGGGCGCCAGCGTCAGTGAATATGTCCTGTTCGCCGGCCTCGTTCCGCTCATCGACCGCATCGTCAGGCCCCCGACATCCTGGCAGCTGGACCACACGCGCCACCATGACGGACGCCCACCGCCTCGCGACGCGGAGTCGACCTGACACACGGTCGACTCCGCGTCGCTCTCGGTCAGGCGGCCACGGCCTCGGGAGCGACGACCTCCGAAGGCACCTGGTGCAGAAGTGAGAGAACCTGGATCCAGTAGTACACGCGGTTGAAGAAGCTCAGCAGGTTGCCGTGCTGCAGCTGCAGATGCCGGTACATGACAGTCCGCGCCGCGTCATAGCCGCCGAGGAACTTCTCCCAGCCCTGATAGGTGCCTACCAGGAGGTAGTCGCTGGCGCGCGCCTCGTCCGGCGTGATCACCCGAACCTCCTGCACCACGCCCTCCGAGATCCCGATCGCGACGAACTCGCCGACGTCCAGGGGATCGCCCTTCGTGGGCACCGCCCCGAGAGCGAGCACTCCCGAGAAGGTCGACGAGGCAGTGTCAATCCACGTCCAATAGTCCGGCAACCGCCCCTCACGGTCCTTCTCGGTGAACCCCTGCGAAAGACGCGCCTGGACGTCAGCCGCCCACTGCTCTGAGAATGCCCTCGACATGGCTCAGCCTCCAATCGCGTTGTCGGCGGAAATGTTCTGGACCATACCGGCCAGATCGGGCGGCAACTCCAGTCCGATGAGGTCCATCTTGCGGACCAGCTGGGTGATGAACATGGCCTGCACGTCATCACGCGTCCAGCCGATGGGTTCGTACGCTACGTACTGGCTCGAGGTGGAACTCATCAGCAGCACAGTACGCAGGGTGTCGTGGACGTCGCGGATCAGCGTCGGATCCTCTGCGATGGCTTCCGTGAGGAACCGCAGTCCTGCCTGCACGTGCCGGGCCTCGTCGCGCGCTGTGAGTGTGAAGCCCGCATAGTAGCCCGGGAGCACCTTGCGCTGGCGCGCGTACCGCAGGGTGATCTGCATGACCGAAACGGCGAGGACGCCCTCGATCCAGAGCATATAGTTGGTCGCGTACTGCACCCGAAGCCTGATGTCGTCGGGATTCTTCAGCAGCGCGTCCGCCTGATACGCGAGCAGACCGAACGGACCGATGAAAGTCTCACCGACCCACTCGAACGACTGGTCGAGCACGTCCATCAGGTCGCCCTCCAGCCCGATCGCCTCATGGTAAAAGCGGTCGAAGAAGACGGTGTGACGCGCCTCATCCTCGATCTGGCTCGAGATGAACAGCTTCTGATCCTCGCTGCCGCCGAGCATGAAGACGGGGAGTTCGACCTCGACCTGGCGCTCGCCGTGGTGGAATCCGGATGCGATCGCGAGGAACGAATTGCGCTCGGCCTCGGTCATGTTCTCGTGCCAGTCCTTGTAGTCCTGGGTGAAGTCGATGTCGTAAACGTCCCAGCGCTGCTTGAGGTAGCGCTTGTACTGCTCGACGTACGAGGGCTGCTCGGCGATCTGGCTGTAGATATATTTGTTGATGACATCGTTGATATCGACGTCGTTGATGTCACCCAGTTGCGCGCCTTCGATTGCGCGGAACTGGTCTGCGGTCAAGCCGCTCCGTTGGTTCTCCTGCTGGTTCTCAATGAGTGTCATGCTCACTCCCTTGTGATTTCCCGTGTTGTGCCGACCATCGGATCGAACCGACGACGGTGTCTGGTCCCGTCAGTATCTACTTGTCCATCCCGCACCACAAGACCTGCTCGCACCCGGTGGCCTTCGGCAGTTGACAGCGCTCACCCCCGGCGGGCTAGGCTCGCCATCGCACGCTGACGCCGCCACACTCGTGGCGCGTCGACCGCATTCAGCCTGCACCGCCGGTGCGGGCTTCGATCGCGAAGGGGCGACGATGGGATTGACCAATGCAGGCCGGGCTTCCGAGATCGGGCCGGGTGAGATCAAAGCGTTCAAGGTCGCCGGTCGCGAACTGGCCGTGGCGAACCTCGATGGTGAACTGTATGCCTTCGACAACTGGTGCACGCACGAGTCGTGCACGTTCTCTGATGATGGTGAGCTGGAGGACGGCAAGCTGGTCTGCACCTGTCACTTCGGCGAATTCGATCTTTCCACCGGCGAGGTGCTGGGCGGACCGCCATGGGAGCCGTTGGGCGTCTACAAGATCGTCGTCGAGGGCGACGATCTGCTCATCGACGCGCCGATCGATGACGCGGCAGCATCGTGAGTGCGCCCGCGATCGTGGTGATCGTGGGAACGTCGGCCGCGGGGGTGTCAGCCGCGAGCACGCTGCGCGCGGAGGGATACGATGGCCGCTTGGTGCTGCTGGGTGAGGAAGGCGTCCCGCCTTACGACCGTCCGCTGCTGTCGAAGGGTTACTTGGCTGGGACTCTCAGTGAGAAGGACCTGAATCTGCGGCCGGCGAGCTTCTGGACCGACCGCGACATCGACCTCAGACTGGGTAGCCGCGTCGTGGGCCTGGACCCCTCGGGGCAGTCCGTCACACTTCACGACGGCTCATCGCTGCGCGCCGACGCCGTGATCCTGGCGACCGGGGGGCGCTCACGTGCACTGCCGGTACCGGGCGCCGAACTCGACGGGATCTTCGGACTGCGCACCCGGGCCGACAGCGATGCGTTGCGCGAATTGTCCGGGGGAGCCGAGCGCGCGGTGCTGGTCGGGATGGGATTCATCGGTGCTGAGGTCGCGGCCACGCTGCGCGGCCGCGGGGTTGACGTCACGATCGTCGAGCCGCTGTCCGCGCCCCTGGAGCGTGTCCTCGGG
>DMUE01000182.1:0-1644 GCA_003476465.1 Microbacterium sp.
CAACCTCTTCACCGGTTGGGTCGATGTGCGCCTGACGGACCTCGGCGCGGCCGAGGCGAAGCGTGGTGGCGAGATGCTCGCCGAGGCGGGTCTGCTGCCCGATGTCCTGCACACGTCGGTGCTCAGTCGCGCCATCCAGACCGCGAACATCGCTCTGGACGTCGCGGACCGCCTCTGGATCCCCGTCTCGCGCACATGGCGGTTGAACGAGCGTCACTACGGAGCGCTTCAGGGCAAGGACAAGGCGCAGACGCTCGAAGAATTCGGGCCTGAGCAGTTCATGCTGTGGCGCCGGTCGTTCGATGTGCCGCCGCCCGAGATCGCCGATGACGATGAGTTCAGCCAGGTCTCGGACCCCCGCTATGTCGGTGTCGACGGCGAGATCCCCCGCACCGAATCTCTGAAACTCGTCATCGACCGCATGCTGCCCTACTGGCAGAACGGCATCGTGCCCGATCTCCGCGCCGGCAAGACGGTGCTCGTGACGGCGCATGGCAACTCGCTGCGAGGCCTGGTGAAGCACCTCGAGGGCATCAGCGACGACGACATCTCCGAGCTGAACATCCCAACCGGCATCCCTCTGGTCTACAAGCTGGGCGAGGACCTGCTGCCCCTCGTCCCGGGCGAGTACCTCGACCCGGACGCCGCAGCGGCAGGCGCTGCCGCGGTCGCTGCACAGGGCAAGAAGTAGGCCCGGCGAACTGTCATACGCCAGCGTCGAAGGTCGCGCCCGTGTCGGCCCAGTCGCCGGTCGCGAGGTAGACGACCTTCTTCGAAACGGACTCGGCGTGGTCGCCGAAACGCTCGTGGTAGCGGCTGGCCAGTGTGGCGTCGACCGTCGCCATGGCCTCGCCCTGCCAGTTCTCGCCGAGCACCTTCTCGAAGACCGAGACGTGCAGGTCGTCGAGCCGATCGTCGAGGTTGCGCAACTCTTCGGCGAGAGCCATGTCCTGCGTCCGCAGCAGCTCGGTCAGCTTCTGCGCCATCTGGACGTCGATCTGGCCCATGCTGGTGAAGGTGCCCTTCAGGCCACGGGGGATCGCCCGCTCGGGGAAGCGGTACCGTGCCAACTGCGCGATGTGCTCGGCGATGTCGCCCATGCGCTCGAGCGATGCCGACATGCGGAGGGCGCTGACCACGATGCGCAGGTCACGGGCGACCGGCTGCTGACGGGCAAGGATTTCAATCGCCAGCTCGTCGAGCGCGATGGCCTTGTCGTCGATCACGCTGTCGGCCTCGATAACCGCTTCGGCGAGCGAGACGTCGCTCGACCCGAAGGCCAGGGTCGCCTTTTCGATCGCGACTGCGACAAGCTCGGAGATCTCGACAAGGCGCCCTTGGACGTCTTCGAGAGACTGATGGAAGACTTCGCGCACGGTGCTGGTCCCTTTCCCGGTCGATCGGACACGGCGCCACGACCCCCGCGATCATCTCCACCGAAGGTTAACTGCTGGTGCCGCGCGGGTGAATAGTACCCGGGGCGCCGCGGTGCTCCTGCGGCTGCTGTCCGCCGCACTCCGCGGCTCACTCTACGCTGGGGTGCATGGACCCGGTGCAGATCGCGCTCCTCGCGTTGCTGGCGGGAGCGGTGATCGGGCTCGGTGTATCGGCTCTCGTGTTCGCTGCCCTCGGCGCCGCTCGGCG
>DMUE01000182.1:1735-5125 GCA_003476465.1 Microbacterium sp.
CACGTGCTGCTGGTGGTCGACGACGTCACGGAGCAGGAGCGCCTCGAGCAGATGCGCTACGACTTCGTCGCCAACACCAGTCACGAGCTGAAGACGCCGGTGGGCGCCGTGAGCCTCCTTGCCGAGGCGATCGAGTCGGCAGCGGATGACCCCGCCCAGGTGCGCGCGTTCACCGTCCGGTTGCAGGCCGAGGCGGCGCGGCTCGGCCGGCTGACGAGCCGCATCATGGACCTTTCGCGTCTGCAGGCCGCTGACGAACTGCCTGAGCCCCGTGACGTTTCCGTCGACGAGGTGGTCGCGGCATCCGTCGAGGCGCATGCGGTCCAGGCCGACTCGGCCGGGGTGGGGCTCTTGCGCGGGGGCGACCGCGGCGCGCTCGTCCGCGGGGATCCGACGATGCTGATCGAGGCGGTGGGCAACCTCGTCGCGAACGCGATCGCCTATTCCCCGCGTGGTGGACGCGTCGGCGTCGGCGTGCGCATCCAAGAGAAGGTCGTCGAGATCGCGGTGACCGATCAGGGCATCGGCATCGTGGAAGCGGATCAACAGCGCATTTTCGAGCGCTTCTACCGCGCAGACGGCGCGCGTTCGCGCCGCACCGGCGGAACAGGTCTCGGTCTCGCGATCGTCAAGCATGCGGTCCAACGCCACGGCGGCGAGGTGCGGGTGTGGTCGCAGCCCGGCCACGGGTCGACCTTCACAATCCGTCTGCCTCGCGCCGTCGCCGAGGACTCTGACAAGCCACGCCGTCGCCGGAAGGCGTCGGAATCCACCAAGAAGCGCCGGAGCGCCACAGGCGCGGGGCGTGCACCTCAGGGAGAGAAGAAGAAATGACCCGGGTCCTCCTCGTCGAAGACGAACCCGATCTGGCCGAGCCCCTGGCCTATCTGTTGCGCCGCGAGGGCTACGAGGTCGACATCGCGGAAGACGGCCCCGCGGCTGTCAGCGCCTTCGAGGAGGTCGGATGCGACATCGTCCTGCTCGACCTGATGCTGCCCGGGATGTCCGGCACGGAGGTGTGCCGTCGCATCCGCCAGACCTCCGCCGTTCCCATTGTCATGGTCACGGCGAAGGACTCCGAGGTCGATATCGTCGTGGGCCTCGAGCTCGGGGCCGATGACTACGTCACCAAGCCCTACTCGGCTCGGGAGCTCCTGGCCCGGATGCGGGCAGTGCTGCGGCGGACGGCCGAGCCGGACGTCGACCTGGACGAGCACGTGCTCTCGGCGGGGCGCGTGACGCTCGACATCGAGCGGCACAGCGTGGCCGTCGACGGCGCCGAGATCAGCATGCCGTTGAAGGAGTTCGAGCTGCTCGAGGTGCTGATGCGCAACGCGGGGCGCGTGCTGACCCGCGGCCAGCTCATCGACCGCGTGTGGGGCAGCGATTATTTCGGTGATACCAAGACCCTCGACGTGCACATCAAGCGCATCCGCTCTCGTATCGAGGAGACGCCCAGCGATCCCGCCATGCTCGTGACGGTTCGAGGCCTCGGTTACCGGTTCGAGGCCGAGTAACCGGTCGAGTCTCGCGGGACCGCTACTCGATGATGACGCGTAGTTCTTCGGGAACGTAAGGCTCGTAATATTCGAGCTCCCCGGTGAGGACCGGGACCTGTACGAGCGTGCCTTCCGCATCGCCGGACTGGAAGTACACGGGGATCATGGCGCCGGGAATCGTGTCGAGGTCGGTGAAGAGGATCGGCGCGGCGCCTTCCATGAACCCTTCGCCCACCCACCCGTCATAGGGCTCGGCGCCGAGGCTGACTGACGTGAACGGCGGGATGACGACGGTCTTCGTGCTCTGCGACGCGCCGGTGCCGACGACGATCTTCAGAAGCTGCGCGTCTTCGCTGTCGTTGACCAGCGCGGCAAGGAAGTTGCCGTTGCGGCCGTCGTCGGAGACGAACAGGGCGTTGCGGATCGCCACGGCACCGGTCTGTGCGCCGACCCCGTCCGCCGGGGAGTAATGGATGAGAGTCGCTTGCGGCGAAATGAGGCTGCAGCCGGAAGTACCCGCCAGAACGGCGGCCACGAGGGCCAGAGACGTGAGCCGACGGGATTTCACGGGTCCTCCAGGGAGATCGCAGACGATGCACCTTTATTCTAGGGGGCGGTGCAGGTGCCCTCGTGCGGCGTGCTCGGCGAACCTTAGCGTATGTCGACTGTGGTATTCTTTAGGTTGCCGAAAGGACATAACTGCATGCTTTTTGAGGTTGGCGAAACGGTTGTCTACCCGCACCACGGGGCTGCGACGATCATCGAGGTCAAGGACCGGGTCATCAAGGGTGAGACCAAGAAATACCTGAAGCTCAACGTCACTCAGGGTGATCTCGTCATCGAGGTCCCTGCAGAGAACGTCGACCTGGTCGGCGTTCGCGACGTCATCGGCAAAGAGGGTCTTGACCGGGTGTTCGAGGTTCTTCGTGCTCCCTTCACCGAGGAGCCGACGAACTGGTCCCGCCGCTACAAGGCGAACCTCGAGAAGCTCGCATCAGGCGATGTGATCAAGGTCAGTGAGGTGGTCCGCGACCTGTGGCGCCGCGATCAGGACCGCGGACTGTCTGCGGGAGAGAAGCGGATGCTCGCCAAGGCGCGTCAAATCCTCATCTCCGAGCTGGCCCTGGCCGAGAAGACCGATGAAGAGCGCGCCGGTGTCGTGCTCGACGAGGTTCTCGCAAGCTAGGCTCCCGGCGTGAGCATCACGCCATCGCCGGGTGTCGGCCCGGCAGCCTCGGCGGGTTCCGGCCCAGCAGAATCGGCGAACAGCGGCTTGACGGTGCCGCCGCGCGTCGGCATCATCGTCGTTGCCGCGGGATCGGGAACGCGTCTGGGTGCCGGAGCACCGAAGGCCTTCGTCGGGATCGACCAGCACTCGATGTTGCGCCATGCGTTGCGTGGTGTCTTGGCTTCCGGCCCGTCTCAGGTCGTCATCGTCGCGCCCGCGAACCGCGAGGGTGACGCACTGACCGAGGCGCTCGCCGCGTCCGAGGAGGCTCCGGCGCTCAAGAGCGGTCGTCGCCGCGACCTCGTCTCCGTAGTGACCGGTGGAGAGACCCGGCAGCGATCGGTCGCGGCAGGTCTCGGCGCGCTCTGGGGGGATGTCGAGATCGTCCTGGTGCACGACGCAGCGCGGGCCCTCACGCCGCCGGACGTCTTCGAGCGGGTCGCCGAGGCCGTCGAGCGGACGGCGGCCGGTGTCGTCCCGACGCTCCCCGTGGTCGACACCATCAAGCGTGTCGCGGGCGAGGCGGTGCTGGAGGCAGTGGACCGCACCGACCTCGCGGCCGCGCAGACCCCCCAGGGCTTCCCCCGCGCGATGCTCGTCACGTCCTACGCGAGCGCCGAGCAGGACTACACCGACGACACAGCGCTCGTGGCCGCGGCGGGG
>DMUE01000182.1:5151-10262 GCA_003476465.1 Microbacterium sp.
CTCTGGCTCGCCGGCCTGCACTGGGCCGAGGGTCCGGCGCTGTCGGGCCATTCGGATGGTGACGCGGTCGCGCACGCGATCGTGGATGCGCTGCTCTCCGCCGCCGGCCTCGGCGACATCGGGACGCACTTCGGTGTCGACCGCCCAGAGTTCGCCGGCGCACACGCCGAGGCATTCCTCACGGACACCCGGCAACTGCTCGNNGCGGTGGGTGCACCGGTGTCGCTCGCGGCGACGACGACGGATGGGCTCGGCTTCACCGGTCGCGGTGAGGGTGTCGCTGCTTTCGCCGTCGCGCTGGTCGTGCCCGCCTGACCGTCTCGTCCCGCGCCTAGCACCGCGCTCCCTCTCCACCGTCCGCCGAAACGGCACGAACGGCTGCATCCGCTGACCTGATCGAGCGTTTTGCGCCGACTCGGTGCGCCGAACGCCCGCCGGTAGGGTGAATGGGTGACTCTTCGGCTCTACGACACGAAAGCTCAGCGCCTGCGCGACTTCGTGCCGAGCGAGCCCGGACGCGTCTCGATGTACGTGTGCGGCCCGACCGTGCAATCCGGCCCCCACCTCGGTCACCTGCGCGGCGCCCTGGCGTTCGACGTCCTGCGGNNATCGACGACAAGGTTCTCGCGAACGCGACGGCGGACGAGACGTGGTGGGCGCTCGCGTACCGGATGGAGCGCTCATTCTCGGACGCGTATGCGGCGATCGGCATCCGCCCGCCGACCTACGAACCCCGGGCGACGGCCTCGATCCCGCAGATGCACGAGTTGATCGCCCGGCTGATCGACGCAGGGCACGCGTACGCGACCGACGGCGATGTCTTCTTCGACGTGCGCTCGTGGCCCGAGTACGGTGCGCTGACGCGCCAGTCGCCCGACGCCATGGAGCCCGCGGCCGGCGCGGACCCACGCGGCAAGCGCGACCCGCACGACTTCGCGCTCTGGAAGGGCGCCAAGCCGGGCGAGCCCGACAGCGCCATCTGGGATTCGCCGTGGGGCGCCGGGCGGCCGGGCTGGCACGTCGAGTGCTCCGCGATGTCCCGCCGGTACCTCGGTGCCGAGTTCGACATCCACGGCGGCGGGCTCGACCTGCGCTTTCCGCACCACGAGAACGAACTCGCCCAGTCCAGCGCTGCGGGCGACGCGTTCGCACGGTACTGGGTGCACAACGGCCTTGTCACGGTCGAGGGGCAGAAGATGTCGAAGTCCCTCGGCAACTTCGTCCTCGCCGAAGACGTCCTGCGCGCACACGACCCGCTCGTCGTCCGCTACGCCCTGGTCTCTGCGCACTACAGGTCGAGCCTGGACATAACCGAGTCCTCGTTCGCCGAGGCGGCGTCGGCGCTCGAGCGGCTGCGCACGTTCCTCGCACGGCTGGGCCGCGCCCGGGCCGGCGAATACGGATGGCTCAGCACCGACGTCCCCGACGCGTTCGTCGCCGCGATGGACGACGACCTGGGGGTCCCCGAGGCGCTCGCCGTGCTGCATGAGACCGTACGCGCGGGCAACGCCGCGCTGGATGCGTCTGACCTGGATGCGGCGACGGCCTGCGCCGTCCGTGTCCACACCATGGCGGGAATCCTCGGAATCGACCCGACATCGGAGCGCTGGCGCGGCCAGTCGGGCGGTGCAGAGGCCCGCGCATTGCATACCCTGGTGACAAGCCTGATCGATCAGCGTGCGCGTGCGCGCGCTGACAAGGACTGGCACGCCGCCGACCGCATCCGAGACGCCGTCGCCGCGGCCGGCATCACCCTTGAAGACACCTCGGACGGCACGCATTGGAGCATCGATGGCTAAGCCAGGACGGCCCGGCGCGAGCAGGGGCAAAAAAGGCCCCACGAAGGGCACGGGCGGCAAGAACAAGCGTTCGTTGGAGGGTCGTGGCCCGACACCGAAGGCCGAAGACCGCGCGTGGCATCCCGCCGGCCAGCGCAAGGCCGCGGCCGAGCGCTTCGCGGCCGCCGGCGGCAAGGGGCGCCCGAGCGCGAATCCGAACTCGGGCCGTGCGCCGCGGGCGAAGAAGGACGAAGAGACCGAGGTCGTGACCGGGCGCAACTCGGTGCTCGAGGCGCTGCGGGCGAAGATCCCCGCCACAGCGTTCTACATCGCCCAGCGCGTCGAGATGGACGATCGCGTGAAAGAGATGCTCTCGATCGCGACGAACCGCGAGATCCCGGTGCTCGAGGTCACCCGCCCCGAGCTTGACCGGATGGCCGGGTTCGACGGCGTACACCAGGGCGTCGCGCTCAAGGTTCCCCCGTACGAGTACGGTCACCCGCAGGACCTGCTCGAGAAGGTCATCCAGTCGGGCCGTCTTGCGCTGTTCGTGGCGCTCGACGGAATCACCGATCCCCGCAACCTCGGCGCGATCATCCGTTCCACCGCGGCGTTCGGCGGGCACGGCATCATCCTTCCGCAGCGCCGTTCGGCGAGCGTCAACAGTGCGGCGTGGAAGACCAGCGCCGGCGCGGCCGCTCGCACCCCCGTCGTCGTCGCCCCGAACCTCACGGCGACGCTCAAGGAATTCAAGCGCCAGGGGGTGTTCGTTCTCGGGCTCGACGGCGACGGCGACGTTTCGCTGCCCGCCCTCGAACTCGCCGACCGGCCCCTCGTGATCGTCGTCGGCAGCGAGGGCAAGGGCCTGTCGCGCCTGGTGGCCGAGACGTGCGACCAGATCGTGTCGATCCCGATCTCTGCCAGCACCGAATCGCTCAACGCCGGCATCGCCGCATCCGTCGCCCTGTATCAGGTGTCGACGCTGCGAGCGGCGTCCGACACCTGAACGGTCTTGGCGCGCGCTNNATCGACGAGGACGAGTCTGTGAAGCACTCGTGCGAGCAGTTCGCCGTCGGTTAGCGACCGTCAGACCAGGTCGCGCCAGTCGATCGCGTCCGCCTCGGCGTCGGAATCGATGCCGGCGTCCTCGTCGATGATCGGGATGGCGAGCGTATCGGTCGGCGGACCCATGATGGTGGCCTCGTCGCGCCGGTGCCGCAGGACGTCGTTGATGTACGAGGTGAGGGCCTCGGCCAGGGGCACGGACGATCCGCGCTCCTGAGACATGTACCAGCGGTGCTCGAGCACCTGATGGAAGACCTCGGCCGGCTCGAGTTTGGCGCGTAGGTCGTAGGGGATCGCTTTCACCACGGGCTCGAACACGCGCGTCAGCCACTCGTGGGCGACCATCTCTTCGTCGGCGCCCAGCCGTGAGACCCGCGCCCGGAACTCGTCGAGGTCGTTCAGCAGGCGCCGGGCCTGGTTCTCTTCGACGTCCAAACCGGTCAAACGGATCAGACGCCGCTGGTGGTGACCCGCATCGACGACTTTCGGTTGAATCGAGACCCGTGTGCCGTCGGGGGCCGCTTGGATCGACATCTCGCCGATGTCGAAACCGAGCGCATTGAGTCGCTGGACGCGCTCGGTCAGGCGCCACGACTCGGCGGACGAAAAGCTCTCCTGATCGGTGAGGGCCGCCCACAGCGAGTGATACGAAGAGAGGATGCCGTCGGCGACCGCGACCGCGTCCACGCCGCCCTCCAGCCGCCCACCGGCGGCCAGATCCATGATCTCGCCGGCGATGTTGGTGTGCGCGACGTCCAGGTCGTGCTCCCGCTGACCGACCGTCAGGCCGCCTTCGTGCAACTCACCCGTCTCGGCGTCGACGAGATAGGCGGCGAAGGCGCCCGCGTCGCGTCGGAAAAGGGTGTTGGAGAGTGAGACGTCGCCCCAGAAAAACCCCACGTTGTGCAAACGCACGAGCAGCACGGCCAGGGCGTCGACGAGGCGAGTCGCCGTGTCGGGCCGCAGCACCTGGGTGAACAGCGCGCGATAGGGGAGGGAGAACTTCAGGTGAGCGGTGACGAGCGCGGCGGGCAGGTCCTCGTCTGCGGCACCCTTCCGCCCGGCGATGACGGCGACCCGATCGACGCACGGCACGTCGAGGCGGTGCAGGTTGCCGAGCATTTCGTACTCGCGGCGCGCCATCTCGGCGGTGGTTTCCTTGACCGCGACGACCCGGTCCGACAGGTTCGCAAAACGCACCAGGTGGCGCGACAGGCCCTTGGGAAGCGAGACGATCGTGCTGCTCGGCCATTCGGCCAGGGGGACAGACCACGGAAGTGTCAGAAGTCCAGGGTCGACCTCACTCGCTGTGATGCTCAAGGCGGTGCCCACGGTGCTCCCTCCGCTGTTCGCCGGAGCGCGGACATGACAGGGCGGCGCGGGCGTGGCGAGGATCGCCCGCGCGCGAAAATGTTACGCCGGCACGACAGGACGGTCGCCGAGACGATCGCCCGTGACCACGTCGAAGACGTGCATGTGTCCGGGAACCGGCGCGAGCACGATCGTCTCACCCTTGTCGGGATGGTTGCGGCCGTCGACGCGCGCAACCAGGTCGGTGCGCTTGCCGCCGATCTCGGTGTGGCCGTAGAGGTAGCCGTCGGCGCCGAGTTCTTCGACCAGGTCGACCGTCACCGACAGTCCCTTACCGTCGGCCGGCGTGAGCACGACGTCCTCTGGGCGGATGCCGATCGTCACCTCGCTGCCGTGAGCCTTGCCGAGGGTGTCGGCCTCGATTCCGACGACGGCGGTGCCGAACTGCACGCCCCCTTCGACCAGAGGAACGGTGAAGAGGTTCATCGCGGGCGAGCCGATGAAGCCGGCGACGAACACGTTCTTCGGCTTCTCGTACAGGTCCCGCGGCGTGCCGACCTGCTGCAGCACGCCGTCCTTGAGCACCGCGATGCGGTCGCCCATGGTGAGGGCCTCCGTCTGGTCGTGCGTGACGTAGACCGTCGTGACGCCGAGGCGGCGCTGAAGCGACGCGATCTGGGTGCGGGTCTGAACGCGCAGCTTCGCGTCGAGGTTCGACAGCGGCTCGTCCATGAGGAACACCTGCGGCTGGCGGACGATGGCGCGGCCCATGGCGACGCGCTGACGCTGACCACCTGAGAGCGCCTTCGGTTTGCGGGTCAGGTATTGCTCGAGATCGAGCAGCTTCGCTGCCTCGAGCACGCGAGCGGCACGCTCGTCCTTGCCGACGCCGGCGATCTTGAGCGCGAAGCCCATGTTCTCGGCGACCGACATGTGCGGGTAGAGGGCGTAGTTCTG
>DMUE01000213.1:0-2594 GCA_003476465.1 Microbacterium sp.
GTAGTTGCTGCCGCGGAAGGGGCGCAGGAGGAACTCCCACAGCTGCGGACCGTCTTTGAGGAAGAAGAACAGCACGACGACGAGCAGGATGAACCCCGTGATGAAGTTCGCCACCGCGCCGACCCCGGCGATCGCTCCCGACCCGAATTGCGCACTCGTCACGAAGTCCTGAGCGCTCGCGATCCACTCGTCGATCTGGTTCTGGTCGATGGTGACGGGAAGGGTGCTCGCCCAGTCGAGCACGTTCTGCAGGCCGTCCTGCGCCTGGCTGTAGAGCATGCCCCACTGGTCGCGGACGGCCCACACGATGAGCCAGCCCACACCGCCCAGCAGCGTGACGATCGCGAGGAGCGACACGAGCGTCGCCACGATCGAGGGGACGCCCCGCGAACGCATGAAGCGCATCACCGGATAAAACGCCGAGGCCAGAATCAGCGCCAGAAGGACCGGGATGGTGACGAGCGTGAGCTGCCGCAAACCCCAGATTATGGCGATCAGCACCGTCACGACGACGATGATCTGGACCGCGCGGATGGCGAGCTTGCCGAATCCGTCCGACCAGAGACTCACCGGCTTGGCGATCTCATCGATCAGGGCCGGATCGTTCGGCCGGTCGGCGGGGGATGTGTTGCGCCCGGAGAATCCCATGTGACGAAGGTACCCGGACCCGCGACATCGTGCCCGACCTTGTGCCCGGCCTTGTGCCCGGGGGATGCGCGCGGTACAGGCGATGCGTTTCAGACGAACGCGCTCATGCCCGTGATGTCTCGTCCGATCAGCAGCGCCTGGACAGACTCCGTGCCCTCGTACGTGTGAATCGCCTCGATGTCGGCGAGATGCTGCATAACGACGTTCTCCAGCAGGATGCCGTTGCCACCGAGCATGTCTCGTGCCGTCGAGGCGATCCGGCGGGCCGCGCGGGTGTTGTGGAACTTGGCGAGCGAGATCTGTGCCGGACGGAGGGTGCCGGATGCCTCCAGATCCGCCAGATACCGGCAGTACAGCTGCATAGCGGTCAGGTCTGCGAGCATCTGCGTCAGGCGTTCCTGCACCATCTGGAACTTCGCGAGCGGCTTGCCGAATTGCCTGCGTTGAAGGGAATACGACAGCGCCGCCTCATAGCAGGCGGTGGCGTGGCCCAGCGCCGCCCAGGCGACCCCCGACCGTGCCGCGGACAGCACGGTGGAGGCATCCCGGAAGCTCTTCGCGCCCGGAAGCACGGCATCGGCGGGAACGCGAACGTCGTCCAGAGTTATGTGCGCCTGGTGAATGCTGCGGAGCGAAACCTTGCCCAGGATCAGGCTGCTCGTGTAGCCGGGGGAGTCCTGTTCGACCAGGAAGCAGCGCACGGCACCGTGCTCCGAAGCATCCGGATCGTCCACACGAGCCCAGACGAACGCGATCCCTCCGGAAGCGCCATTGCCGATCCACTTCTTGGCGCCCCGGATGATCCACTCCCCCGTGTCGGCGTCGCGTCGCGCGGTCGTCTCGAGCGAGACCGCGTCGGAGCCGTGATCGGGTTCCGTCATAGCGAAGGCGCCCAGCACCTCGGCCGCCGCGAGCGGACGCAGCCACCGATCTTGCTGCTCGGGGCTGCCGAAGAGCGCGAGGGTGCGCAGGGCGAGGCCGCCCTGCACCGTGAGCACAGTGCCCAGAGATCCGTCGCCGCGAGAGATCTCCATGTTCACCAGGCCGGCTGCCAGGGGCGAGAAGTACGTGATGTCCGGATGCTCGATTCCGTCGCAGAGGAGATCGAGCTCGCCGATGCGCCGGACAACCGCGAGGGGGTACTCGGCACGATCCCACGCCTCGCGCATGGTGGGCGCTACCTCGTCGATGAGTCGCTTGGCCCGGTCCCAGATCGCGCGATCCTCGTCGGGGATGTCGTCGAACGCCGCGTAATAGTCGGTGTCGCGGCGCGCGGCGACGTCGTAGGAGGTGACGCGCTCGCCCGGAAACCTGCCTTCCGGGGCGTTGAGGGCCTCGAGTGACGTGACGCCTGCTGCGCTGTTGCTCATGCTGATGTGATGCTCCCGATCTCGTCCGGCTCCGTCGTCGCGGTCCGGGTGCGCCTGGCTGTGTGACAGGCGTGCCCGACGATACCGTCGCGACGTCCGGCACCACCACTTGTGACACCGGGCTTCACGGCCCCGCAGTCCTGCCCGTGTCGAGAGAAACCTCTCCCCCNNCCCTGTCAACCCCGTTGAGGATACCGACGGAAAGAGGTGCTCTGAAGGAATGCGTTCGCTGTGGAAGTTCGACCGGCCGGCCCCGACGGATGCCCCGGGCTCCGTGACCCCTCGCGATCCAACCCGCCCGGCCCCACCCCTCTCCGCTGCATTCCGGTCGGCGCGATACGACGTCGTGATCGTGGGCGCCGGGATCACGGGTCTGGTGACAGGAGTACTCCTCGCCCGTTCTGGGCGCGATGTCGCGATCGTCGAGGCAGGGGAGATCGCTGAACTGGCGACCGGGTCGAACACGGGCAAGGTGTCTCTGCTGCAGGGGAACACGCTGTCGAACCTCCGCCGCCATCACCCGCCGGCGCTCGTGAAGGCGTATGTCGACGCGAACAGGCAGGGCGCGGAGTGGCT
>DMUE01000213.1:2636-3198 GCA_003476465.1 Microbacterium sp.
CCCTCGCGCGCGCCTTCGTCGATGCGGGCGGAACCCTGCACACGGGGACGCGCGTCCGCGGCGTGCACGCGGTGCCCGAGGCGCTCGTGGGCACCGACAGCGGCTCGCTGCACGCTCAGCACATCGTGCTCGCGACGGGCACAGCGATCATGAACCGCGGACTCACCTTCGCCAAGACGCGCGGCCTGCGCTCGCACTGCGTGGCGTTCGAGTACGACGGCGACCTCCCTGACGGCATGTTCCTGTCGATCGAGGGCCCCACCCGCTCCGTGCGCGCCGTTTCGGCCCTGGACGGCCCCGTCGATCGCGCGCGGCTCGTCGTCGGCGGCAACGGGCACCCCGTCGGGCGGTCGATGTCGGATGCGGCCGAGATCGACGACCTCGTGCAGTGGACCCATGAGTACTTCCCGGGAGCACGAGAGGTCACACGGTGGTCGGCGCAGGACTACGAGTCGCACAACCTCGTCCCCTTCATCGGCGTCATGCCGCGCACCCTCGGCCGAGTCCGTTTCGCGACGGGGTACGCGAAGTGGGGTTTGACCAACGGGCCGGCCGCGGCCCT
>DMUE01000128.1 GCA_003476465.1 Microbacterium sp.
TTGGTGATCGTCACGGTGCCCCCGCGCTGATCCTCCGGCGTCGTCTTGCCCTCGCGGGCCGTCATCGTGAGCTTCTCGAGGGCGCGTGCGAGTTCGCGCATATTCAGCTCCTGCGCGTCCTTGACGTTCGGCACCAGCAGTCCGCGCGGGGTCGCCGCGGCGATTCCGAGGTTGACGTAGTGGCGCAGCAGGATCTGTGCGCCCTCATCCGTATCGACCCATGCCGCATTGACCATAGGATTTCGCCGAACAGCCCAGATCACGGCGCGGGCCATGATCAGCAGCGGGGAGACCTTCACATCCGCGAAGTCCGGCGACGTCTTGAGCCGCTTGACGAATTCCATCGTCCGGGAGGCGTCGACATCGACCCAGACCGACACATGCGGCGCCGTATATGCGCTGCTCGTCATCGCCGTCGCCGTGGCCTTGCGCACACCGCGCACGGGGATGGACTCTTCTCGTGAGTTCGTCGGAACAGCAGACGTCGATGGGGGAGCGGCCGGGGCGAAGGCATCCGGAACCGGGATCGTCTCTTCGCGAACGGCCCCCCATTCGGGCGTCTCGATGTTGCGGAACACGCTCGCCTGGGACGCGTGGCGTACGACATCCTCGCGTGTCACCTCGCCCGCATCCCCCGTGGCGGCGATATCGCCGAGGTCGACACCCAGATCGCGCGCGAGCTTACGGATCGGGGGCTTCGCCACCACACCGACAGCTGCCGCGACCGGGCGTTCGAGCGTCTTGCGTCGGCGCGAGGTGACCGCACCGCCCGTGCCATAACCCACCAGAACGGCTCCACCGGTCGCTTCGCCGACCTCGGTGGGTGCTGTGCTCGGGGCGGGTGCGCCGGAGGCGGCCTCGCCGATCGTGATGATGGGGGCGCCGACATCGACGGTGTCGCCCTCACGCGCCAGCAACTCGCCGACGGTCCCCGCGAACGGAGACGGCAGTTCGACGAGGGACTTCGCGGTCTCGATCTCGACCAGGACGTCGTTGACCTTCACCTCGTCGCCCGGCGCCACGCGCCACGTCACGATCTCGGCCTCGGTCAAACCCTCGCCGACATCGGGGAGGAGGAAGGTCTGCGTGCTCATGCGGGGGTCCTTTCCGCGGGAACCAGGGCTCAGTATGCCAGGGCCCGGTCGACGGCCTCGAGGACGCGGTCGGCGTCGGGGAGGTATGTGCCTTCGAGCTTCGCCGGGGGGAACGGCGCGTCGAAGCCCGACACGCGCAGCACCGGCGCCTCGAGGGAGTAGAACGCGCGCTCTGTCACCGTCGCGGCGACTTCGCTGCCGAGGCTCGTGAAGCCCGGCGCCTCCTGCGCGTAGACCATGTGCCCGGTCGAGCGGACGGAGTCGAGGATCGGCCCGTAGTCGACGGGGGAGAGCGAGCGCAGGTCGATCACCTCGCAGCTGACACCCTCGGCCTCGGCGAGCGCCGCGGCCTGCAGCAGCGTCGTGACCATGGCGCCGTGGCCGACGAGCGTGACATCCGTCCCGCGTCGCACGAGGCGACTCTCGTGCAGGGCGACCGNNTCGGGGCTCTCCTGATGGTGCTCGATCGCACCGATGTGCCCGCCGTACGGGATGCGGATCACGACGGGCATGCTCATTCCGCCCTGGAAACGGTTGGTGATCTTCGCAAGCTGCGAGGTGATCTGATCGAACGCCGGGTAGACGAATCCGTCGAACTGGATCTCGCACACGGGCCGGAACCCGCCCATCGCCAGCCCGATCGCGGTGCCGACGATTCCGGACTCAGCCAGGGGCGTATCGATCACCCGGTTCGGGCCGAACTCGGCATGGAGGCCCTCGGTGATGCGGAAGACTCCGCCCAGCGGGCCGATGTCCTCACCCATCATCAGCACGCGGTCGCTGCGCTCCATCGCCTTGCGCAGCCCCGCGTTGAGGGCCTTACTGAGCGGCATGTTCTGCGGCACGGTCATGCGTCACCCTCTTCGAACGAGGCCTCGTACCGCTTGACCCAGGCCAGCTGCTCCTCCATCAGNNGTCCGCAGCCGCGTCTCCGCCGCGAGAGCCCGGGCCTGCTCCTCGACGTCGGCGAAGAACGCCCCGGATGCACCGCGGCCCTCGAGATATGCCCGCATCCGCATAATCGGGTCACGCGCCGCCCAACTCGTCTCTTCGTCGCTCGTGCGGTACTTCGTCGGATCGTCGCTGGTCGTGTGCGCACCCATCCGATAGGTCATCGCCTCGATGGCGCGCGGGCCCAGACCCGATCGCGCTTCGTCGAGGGCGACCCGGGTGACGGCATAGCTGGCGAGCACATCGTTCCCGTCGATCTGAACGCTGGGCATCCCGTAGCCCGGGCCGCGGTTGACGAGCGGCGTGCGGGACTGCGTGGCGACGGGCACGGAGATGGCCCATCGATTGTTCTGCAGGAAGAAGACCTCGGGCGTCGCATAGCTCGCCGCGAAGACCATCGCCTCATGCACGTCGCCCTGGCTCGATGCGCCGTCGCCGTAATAGACGATGACGGCCGTGTCGCGCTCGGGGTCACCCGAGCCGCTCAGGCCATCCAGGCCGAGGCCCATCGCCACCCCCGTGGCGTGCAGGGTCTGCGACCCGAGCACGAGCGTATATATGTTCGTATTTCCGTTTCGGGGATCCTTCGGGTTCCACCCGCCGTGGGAGTGCCCGCGCATAACGCTGATGATGTCGACAGGGTCGACCCCGCGGATCATGCAGACCGCGTGCTCGCGGTAGGACGGGAACACGTGGTCCTGTGGGCGGGTGGCCCGGGCGGATCCCACCTGCGCCGCTTCTTGACCGAAGCTCGGCGGCCACAGTGCGAGCTGCCCCTGCCGCTGCAGGTTGGTCGCCTCGCGATCGAATGAGCGGATGACGACCATGTCGCGATAGAGGCGCTGCAGGTCGTTCTCGGTAAGCGCGTCGATCAGCGCAAGATATGGCTCGGCCGATTCGGTCGGGGCGAACGTGCCGTCTGCGGCGAGTATGCGCACGACGTCGGGTGCTTCGAGCGGATCCATTTGCCCTACGCTAACGTCCGTGCCGGATGGTCTTGCCGGAGGTTCTGCACAACGGATGCCGCTACGCGTAGGACCTTATCCACAGACTCCTCCTCACCGACCGAGATGCGCACGCCCTCCCCGGCGAAAGGCCGCACGATCAGCCCGGCCGCGTCGAACGCGTGGGCGGTCTGCATCGTCTCCGCCCCTGTCGCGAGCCAGACGAAGTTGCCCTGCGGATCGGGCACCCGCCAGCCGGCGCGCCGCAACCCATCTGCCAGGCGGTCCCGGCGCGCGACCAGTTCGGCCACGCGTCCACGCAGCACCGATTCGGCCTCCAGGCTCGCGAGGGCTGCAGCTTCCGCCTGCGCCGTGACCGAGAGGGGAATGGCCGTGCTGCCGGCGGCAGCCAGGGTCGCCGCNNTCGAGCAGAACCAGAAGGTCGCGGGGGAGTGCGGCGAGGAAGGCCTCGAACTCGTCCCGGCGCACAGTGGGGCCGGTGGGATTGTTCGGAGTGCAGACGATCACGACGCGAGTGCGCTCCGTTACGGCCGCTGCCATCGCCGGCAGATCATGGCGGCCCTCGGCCGTGAGCGGCACGGTCACGCTGGTGGCGCCGGCGACGGTCACGAGTGAGGGGTATGCCTCGAACGAGCGCCAGGCGTACAGCACCTCATCTCCGGGCCCCGCCGCTGCGGCGATCAGCTGGGCGAGGATCGCGACACTGCCGGCCGCCGCGTGGACGCGATCTTCGTCGATGCCCAGTCGCGTGGCGAGCACGGCCCGCAGTCGGCCGGCGGTGGCATCCGGGTACCTGTTGATTCCGGATGCGCGGGCCACCGCCTCGAGGACGCCCGGGAGCGGCCCGAAAGGGTTTTCGTTGCTGGAGAGCTTGTGCGCCGAGGCGTCCGCCTGCTTGCCCTGTCGATACGCCGGCAGCGTAGCGATCTCGGGGCGCAGCCGCACGGGAGCGGCGGAAGATTCGGTCACCCCACCGAGTCTACGAGGCGAGCGGGCGTGACTCTCGCGTCGCCGCATGGAAGACTCGGCGACATGCGATTCATCGTCCGTGTCGTCGTCAATGCATTCGCCATCTGGGTGGTGACGCTGATTCCGGCGCTGCAGGTCAGGGTCACGCCCTTCGCCCCCGGCGAGACCCTGCAGCTCGTGCTCACCCTGCTGCTCGTGGCCGCGATCTTCGCCATCGTCAACACCGTGATCGGCACGGTGATCAGGATCATCGCCTTCCCGCTCTACATCCTCACCCTCGGCCTCATCTCGCTGGTCATCAACGGGTTCTTGCTCTGGTTGACGGCATGGGTCACGTCGGCGTTCGGCTTCGGCCTGACCGTGGACGACTTCTGGTGGGGTGTGCTCGCGGCGCTCCTGATCACCCTGATCAACTGGATCTTCGGGATCATCCTGCGGCCGCAGCGTCAACGGGACTGACGTTCGGCGCCGTACGTGATCGCGCTCACCGATTCGGCACCGGCCAGTCGCTCCTAGAGCGGACGCATCGCCAGCGCCCGCGGGTCGC
>DMUE01000113.1 GCA_003476465.1 Microbacterium sp.
GGACCGCGACGGCCGAAGACGTGCACGTCGGTGACGGGGGAAGCCTTCAACCCCCGGTAGACGTTGTCGGGAACCTCGGTGGGCAGCAGGTCGTCAGCGTGCTTCGCCAGCATGCGGGAGATGTCGAGCGCGACGTTGCCATTGCCGATCACGGCGACCGACTCCGCCTCGAGCGGCCAGGTGCGCGGCACATCGGGATGACCGTCGAACCAGCTCACGAAGTCTGCGGCGCCGAAGGATCCCTCGGCGTCGATACCCGGGATGTCGAGGTCGGTGTCCTGGATCGCGCCGGTGGCGAAGATCACCGCGTGGTAGTGACGCTTGAGGTCCTCGAGGGTGACGTCCTCGCCATAGCGGACATTGCCGAACAGGCGGATGTCGCCCCGATCCAGGACTTCGCGCAGGGCTGTGATGATGCCCTTGATGCGGGGGTGATCGGGCGCAACGCCGTACCGCACCAGTCCATAGGGGGCGGGGAGCCGCTCGAACAGGTCGATCGAGACATCGAACTTGCGCTCGGTCTTGAGCAGGATGTCCGCGGCGTAGATGCCCGCGGGACCGGCGCCGACGATGGCCAGCCTGAGCGTGGTCATGGAATCCTTCCGGTAATGCGTTGCGAAGTAGGGGGAGCGCTATGCGCTCAGCTGCTGCGGTCGACGACGGCCTCGGAGAAGCGCTGGAGCGCGTCGCGCACAGGGCCCTTCGGCAGCGGATCGAGAGCCTCGACGGCCTCACGGGCCCAGTCGTGCGCCAGGCGGAGTGTCCGGACGGTTGCGTCGTGGTCGCGCAACTCGGCGAGCGCGACGTCGAGGATGGCCGGGTCTGCTCCGTCTGCGATCAGCACGACGCCCCCGTCGATGCGGGCGCGAAGGGCCATGGATGCCTCGTCCGTCTCTTGCCCGAGCAGCAGGAAGGGCATCGTGGGAACCCCCGCGCGCAGATCCGTGCCGGGTACCTTGCCGGTCTGGTCAGGATCGGCACTCAGGTCGAGGACGTCGTCGAGCAGCTGGAAGGCGACGCCGGTCTTCTCCCCGAACGCGCGCAGGGGAAGCGCATACTCTTCGGGCGCACCCGCGAACACGACGCCCGTCTCGGCGGAAGCGGCGATGAGCGAGCCGGTCTTGTCGGCGAGCACCTGCAGGTAGAACGCCACGGGGTCCTCGCCCTCTTGCGGGCCGACGGTCTCGTGCATCTGACCGAGCACGAGGCGCTCGAAGGTGTCGGCCTGCAGGCGGATGGCTCGCTCGCCCTGGCGTGCCATGATCTGGCTGGCGCGGGAGAAGAGCAGATCCCCGGTGAGGATCGCGACGTTGTTGCCCCACACCGTCTGTGCGCTCGGCACACCGCGGCGCACGTCGGCGCCGTCCATGACGTCGTCGTGGTACAGCGACCCGAGATGGGTCATCTCGAGCGCGGTCGCGCCCTCGATCACGGCGGGCGTGACCCCCTCGCCGAGGTGCGCCGAGAGCAGAGCGAGCAGAGGACGGATGCGTTTGCCGCCGGCCTCGTAGAGGTACCGGCTCGTCGCGTCGGCGAGAGCATCGGTCATCGTCAGTTCGTCCGCGAGGGTGGCCTCGACGCGATCGAGCCCCTCCTCAACCTGCCTCAGAAGCTTCCGGGAGAGCGGTCCAGCGAAGACACGCTCGGTCATGCCGAGTTGGCTCGTCAAACGCGAGCCGCGCGCTGAGGGGCCCGGAGTCACCCCACCAGCCTACCGGCGCGTTTTCCGCCCGCGGTGCAGAGCGACGATCCCGAACGACAGGTTGCGATAGGCGACGTCTTCCCAGCCCGCCGCGCGGATCCAGCCGGCCAGCGTCCGCTGGTCCGGCCAGTCGCGAATGGATTCGTTGAGGTAGTCGTATGCNNCCAGGCGCCCGCCGGGCTTGGTCACGCGCAGCAGCTCGGCGAGGGCCTGGCGGGGCTCATCGACGTTGCGCAGCCCGAAAGACATGGTCACGGCGTCGAACTCGTCGTCCTCGAAGGGCAGGGCGGTCGCATCCGCCTCGACGAACGTCAGCCCGGGCACCGATCCGTGACGGCGACGCCCCTCGGCGATCATGCCGGGTGAGAAGTCCGCCGCAACGACCTCGGCGCCGCTCCGCGCGAGCGCGAGGGACGAGGCACCGGTGCCGGCCGCGAGATCGAGGACGCGCTCTCCACTCCGGGGCGCGACAGCCCGCCGCGTCGCCACCCGCCACAGCCGGTCGTTGCCCAGGCTCAAGGTCGTGTTCGTCAGGTCGTACCGGGCGGCCACCTGGTCGAACATCCCGCGGACACGGGCCGGATCCTTCCGCAGGTCAGCACGGTTGGGCTCACCGGGACGGTTGGCGGGCAGATGCGCGGTCACCCGTCGAGTCTATGGTCGAGTTGCTCCAAACGGCCGAGCCACCGCTCCGCCGTCGCACGGTCGTACGGGGGCTGCTCGGCGGCCACGACGCTCGCCAGACGCGCTGTGACGGCCTCGAGCTTTTCGACCAGGTCGTGCGGATAGCCGTAGAGCACGCGGTGCTCCTCCCACTCGTCCTCGTCGTCGATGTAGACGCCCCGACCCTCTCGGTCGACCACGTCCAGGTCCATGTCGATCCCGCTCGGCACGCCCTCGTCGGACCAGTGCGCCTCCCAGGCGATGTCGATGTAGACGCGGGTGAGATGCGGACGCGCGTTCATTGTGACCACGTGATCGCCCGAGGGCGGCAGGAGCGTCACATTGTCTTGCACGGCCACGACCGAACGCCCAGGACGATCGCTGTGCCAGCCGCCGCGCTGACCGAACCAGTCGCCCCACTCGTCCGAGCCCAGATAGACGCACTCGTGCACCCAGTGCGGGGATCCATCCCACTTGCGCCAGCGGAACTCGAGCTTCGTCCCGATCGGAGGAATCCCGACGGGAGGACGCTGGGATGCCCCGCTCGGCATCTGCGGATCTGCGCTCACGCAGCGAGTCTAGGCTGGAGCAGTGACCGAGTTCGCCCCAGACCGCGTGCGCCGACTCGTCGTCACCACTCGCGAGGTGGACCCGATCGAGGACGTGCTCGCGTACGCCGACCCCGCGCATCCGCTCGTGTGGCTGCGACGCGGCGCCGGCATGGTGGGCGTCGGCGCCGTCGGGTCGATCGACGTCGGCGGGCACAGCGCCGACCCCTCCCAGGGATCCCAGGCCGCCGCACTTGCCGAGCGGTGGCGAACGCTCGTGGGGTCGGCGACGGTGGCCGATGAAGTCGGCCTGCCCGGTTCGGGCCTCGTCGCGTTCGGCGCGCTGAGTTTCGATGCCGCCTCCGCGACGACCAGCACGCTCGTCGTGCCGCGGTTCGTCTTCGGCCGCCGCGGTCGGCGGTCCTGGATCACCACGGTCGGAGTCGACGGCGGGACGACGCCGCTTGCTCCCGGGCCCCTCCCGTGGGGACCGGCGTGGTCGGCGACCGTCGGCCCGGGCGCTCTGGACGCCGCGGCATACCAGGCCGCCGTCGGCGCTGGTCTCGACGCGATCGGCACGGGAGAGGTATCCAAGGTCGTACTGGCGCGCGACCTCGTCGGATCGGTCCCCGTGGACGCCGACCTGCGCCGACTCGTTCGGGCGCTCTCGACGGAATACCCGGATGTCTGGACGTATGCCGTCGACGGCATAATCGGGGCGAGTCCCGAGACTCTGGTGACGGTGGCGGGAGGCACGATCACGGCGCGGGTCCTCGCGGGAACGGCACCGCGCGGGGCGGATGCCGACGGAGACACGGAGGCATCCGTCGCCCTGTCGGCCAGCGGCAAGGACCAGGACGAGCACCGGTTCGCCGTCGAGAGCGTGCTGCGGACGCTGCGCCCGCATACGAGCGCGCTGACCGCGAGCGAGCAGCCGTTCGCTCTGAAGCTTCCCAACGTCTGGCATCTCGCGACCGATGTCGAGGGCGTCGTCGCGGACGGCGTCTCGGCCCTAGACCTGGTCGGCGTCCTGCATCCTACGGCGGCCGTGGCCGGAACGCCCACGGCGGCGGCGCTCGAGGTCATCCGCCGCATCGAGCCGTTCGACCGTGGCCGCTATGCCGGTCCGGTCGGCTGGATCGACGCGGCGGGTGACGGCGAGTGGGCCATCGCGCTGCGGAGCGCCCAATTCGGCGACGGAGGACACGTCACGGCACATGCCGGAGCAGGGATCGTCCTCGGCAGCGACCCCGAGGCCGAGTTGCTCGAAACGCGGATGAAGTTCCGCCCCATACTCGACGCACTCGCCTGACAACTCGTACGTCAGCACAGTCGTACACCAGCACAGTCGCAGATCAGCGCATGAGCGGCACGTCGATGAGCTGCCGGCCGCCGACCGGCGAGGTGAGCAGCTGATCCAGCGCCGAGCGCGTGGTCGGGCGGTGGTACTCCCAGTCGTACGCCAGCGCCAGGTGCTCGAAACGCACGGCCTGCGGGGTGAACAGCACCCGGTCCCTGTCTTCGGCTGAGGCCACCGCCGCCACTTCGAGGCCGTCGAAGATGGTCCCGCCCCCGTCATTGCCGACCACCACCTGCAGACGCGGCTCGCGCTCACTCGGCGGCAGCAGCAGCGCGCCCACATCGTGCAGCAGAGCGAGGTCACCGAGGAGCACGCGCGTCACCCCCGCCTGCCCATCCGCCTGACTCGCGAGGGCTATGCCGGTGGCGGTCGCGATCGTGCCGTCGATTCCGGCGACACCCCGGTTGGAGTGCACGGGCACCTTCTTGCCCCCGAGCACGGTGTCGGCGACCCGTACGAGCCGGGACGACCCGAACACCAGGCGGTCGTGCGGCCACGTCGCCCGCCAGAGCGCATCGACGAGCGCGGCGCGGTCGATCGGCGCCCGCACGGCGGCGAGTTCGGCATCCAGGGCTCGCCGGCGAACTGCGGGATCCGTCGCTGCCAGGCCCTCCCGGTCGGGCGCCGGCGTCGTGAGGTCGCGCTCCTGAGACTGGGAGGCGCGCAGCCACGCACCCAGCCACGTCCGGTCGGTCACGCCGGGGTCGACGCGCACCGCTTCCACCGTCTCGGTGCGGCCATTGAGATTGAGCCGCTCGCCCGGTCCGCCGACGGCGACGACGTCGACGTCGGGATTCGCGAGCAGCCGCGCGAGCTCGCGACTGAGCGTCGGGCGACCGAAGACGACGGCGCGCTCCACCTCGGTTCCGAGCGACTCGTCGCGCAACAGCATGCGGTATCCGTGCACGAGGTTTCGTCCGAAGCGCGCTCCGCTGACGATCTCGGCGATAAGCGGCCAGCCACCCTCGTGCGCGACGCGCTCGGCATCCGGGCCCGCGTCGGCCCCGGCGATCACGACCGTGCGGGGCCCGCGAACGAGAGCGAAGGGAACCGAGACCTGCTCGGCGTGGGAGCCCTCCAGCCTCTCTGCGAGCCCGATGCCGCCCCCGCCCTGATACAGCGCACCGGAGGCCTGCTCGGGCCCGATGGGCGGCGCCGCGGTGAGCGGTGCGCGGCCCAGGACGAACCAATCCGGCAGGTCACCGGAGAGCGGCTCGCGCACCGGAAGGTTCACATGGGCGGGTCCCGCAGGGAGGGGCGTTGCGCCGGATGCCGCGGCGAAGGCATCCCGCGCGATGGCCCGGAACGTCGCGGTCTGAGCTGAACCGCCCTCGCCATCGACCTCGTCCGGTACGGGCGCGTCGAGGACGTAGCGCATCGACGGACCGAACAACCCCGGCTGCCGCGTCGTCTGGTTCGCGCCGACACCCCGCAACTCCGGCGGCCGGTCCGCTGTGAGAAGAAGCAGCGGTACACCCGCGTGGTGCGCCTCCAGCGCCGCCGGGAGCAGGTTCGCCACGGCGGTACCGGACGTGCAGATCACCGCGACCGGGTGGCGGGATTCGCGAGCCAGGCCGAGAGCGGTGAAACCGGCGACCCGCTCGTCGATCCGAACGTGCAAGGCCAGTTCTGCGCGTCGTTCGAGTGCTGTGGCGGCGAGTGCCAGCGCCTGCGACCGCGAGCCGGGGCTCAGGACGATGTCCCGCAGCCCGAGTCGGACGAGTTCGCCCAGAAGGGCGGCCGCAGCATCCGTCGCCGGGCTCGGCGAGACTCGCGGCGCTTCGCCGCCGTGTGGCGCCACGTCAGCCGATCGAGCCGCGACGGGGGCCGTCTGCATCCGGATCAGAGGCGGCGGAACCGCCCTCGCCATCCGGTCGGTCCTCGTCCGCAGTGATGCCATCGGCGCCGGCGGCCACCGGCGGGTCATCGGCCTCGGCGTCCAGCAGCGCCAGTTCCTCTTCGAGACGACGGATCCGCTCGTCCTGATCCGAGAACGAACCCAATCGTCCGAGGAACACGGGATCATCATCCGGTGCCGATCCGGCCCCCGTCTTCGTCTTCGTGGGACGCGCCCGCCCGACGACGAACCACAATGCGCCGCCCAGGACGGGCAGGAGGACGACGATCGCGATCCACGTCGTCTTGGAGACGCCGCGATGCCGACTCGGCGGCTGCACGGCCGCATCGACGATGCTCACGACGTAGAACGCCAATGCCAGCACCGCCACGATCAGAAGCACGCGGGGCATGGATCCATTCTAGGCGCGCCCCGTCGCGCAAGGCCCGTCGTTGCGCAACTGTGAGGCCGCACCCAGACTCCGGCCCGCGGCGAGCGCGGAGGGCCGACGTAGGATGAGGGGATGAAGGTTCCGCCGGTCCTCGTCTACAGTGTTCTGCGCCTGCTCGCCTTCCTCGTCCCCCTCGGCCTCATGTTGCTGCTGCCGATCTTCCGGCAGAACTGGCTGCTCGCCGTCGTCTTCGCCACCCTGATCGGCCTCAGCCTGTCTCTGCTCCTCCTGCGTCGGCCGCGAGCCGAGGTCGCCCAGCGGCTCGCCGAGCGCCGAGCTGCGGCCCGCGTGCGCGACGAAGACGTCGAGGACGCCGAGGATCCCGGTCCAAAGACCGGTCCGGACCGTGCGCCGGCCAGGACTAGGAGACGAGGGCCCAGGCGAGCAGACCGGCGTACCCGAGCGACGTGACCGAGGTGAGCGCCAGCGCTGTGACGAGTTCGCGCGGCGCCCGGTAGGTCCAGACGATCAGGATCGCCGGGAGGCCCGCGAGGAGGGCGAGCAGCGTGAGCCACGCGACCGGGTGGAACAGCGCCAGGAAGCCCGCGATGACGAACGGGACGAGGACGAAGACGGTGAAGAGCGTCTGCGTCGCCCGCCGACCGATCAAGACCGTCAGCGTGCGCTTACCCGCCGTCCGGTCCTGGTCGATGTCGCGCAGATTGTTGACGAGCAGCACGGCAGAGGCGAGCAGCCCGATGGCGACCGCACCGAACCACGCTTCCTGGGGGATGGACAGCGCCTGCACCCATGTCGTGCCGACCGTGGCAACGAGTCCGAAGAAGACGAACACGAACAGCTCGCCCAGGCCGAAGTATCCGTAAGGCCGCCGGCCGCCCGTGTAGAACCACGCCGCCACGATGCAGGCGGCACCGACGGCGATCAGCCACCACTGCTCGGTGCGGATGATGATCGCCAGGCCTGCTACGGCCGCCAGGCCGAAGAACAGCAGCGCCACTATCAGGACGGTACCGGGCTTGGCCCGGCGGGCGCCTGTCAGGCGCCCCGGTCCGACGCGGTGGTCGTCGGTTCCGCGGATGCCGTCGCTGTAGTCGTTCGCGTAGTTGACACCCACTTGCAGACACACCGCCACCGCGAGGCATGCCAGCGCGATCACCCAATGAAAGACGCCGGTCGCGAGCACCGCGGCACCGGTGCCGACGACAACGGGCGCGATGGCGAGCGGGAGCGTTCTCGGGCGTGCCGCCCCGATCCAGTCTCCGGCCGTCGCGGGCTTGACCGTCACCGCGCCGGGACGACCGCTCCGGCGCGGGTCCCCGCCGCCGCGCTGCTTCGTGCCTGACCGCTTACGAGTTGTACCTGCCACGAGGGATCATCCTAGGCGGATCGCCCGTCAGTTCTTCGAGCCCGCACCCGCTCGGCGCCGGGGAAGTCTGCCGGAGCCTATCGCCGCAGCTCGGCGCGAAGCGTCTGCCGGTCGGGCTTGCCCGATGGCAGGTAGGGCACGGGGCGTCGCTCCACGCGGGCGGGCCGGGCGGCGGGTCCGATCGCTTCGGCGACCGCGGCGCGGGCTGCGCTGAGCAGCGACGCGGCGTCGTCCGCATCGCTGGGCGCCACGACGACGGATGCCTCGCCCCACCGCTCATCGGGGACGCCGATCACGACGGCATCCGCAAGGCCCGGCAGGGCACGGACGACCGCCTCGACGCGGTCGAGAGAGACGTTGATGCCGCCCGAGACGATCACGTTGTCGAGGCGCCCCGTCACCCGCACGACGCCCTTATCGACGACAGCCGTGTCGCCCGTCCGATACCATCGGGTGCCCTGCGTGTCCGTCACGAAGACGGATGCCGTCCGCTCCGCATCGCCGAGATACCCCGCTGCGAGGACAGCGCCGGAGATCTGCAGTTCGCCGCCGACGGTGCGCACCGCGACGCCGTC
>DMUE01000132.1:0-3898 GCA_003476465.1 Microbacterium sp.
ATTCCGCACCCTCGAGGAGTTCTTCGGCCTGCCCGTCGCGCCGCGTTACCCCGACTGATCGGTTCCGTCATCCCGGTTGCTCACCCGGCCCCGGGCTCCTGCGCATCGCTCTCTTCGGGCCAATCCACGACCCCGTCCGCGATCTCGTGGTCCTTGACGTAGCTGACGATGAAGGGGCAGAGGGGGACGATGATCTCGCCCCGCCGTGCCGCGTCGGCGAGCGCTTCGGAGGCGATCACATCGCCGAAACCCCGACCTCGGAATTCCTTGTCGATCTCGGTGTGCGTGAACTCGATGCGGCCGCCCTCCGACAGGTGGAAGGCGGCGAACCCCGCGACGGCGTCCCCCTCGATCAGTTCGTAGCGGCTGCGGTCGTCGTTTCTCACTACCGCCGGCATCGGGTTGGCCGTGTTCTGTGCGGTGCCGTCTTGGCTCATGGGGTTCCTTCCCTCGGTGCGTCCACGGTATGCGTGCGTCGCGGTGTTCCGCCACGGGTAAACGGAGAGCCGCTGGCGGACGGTCACGGAACGTGTCGACCAGCTTGGCGCACAGTCACCGAGTGTGTCGAGGTGACCAGCTTTACCGACCCGACCGAGAAGGCCCGCGGGTCCCCGATCCTCCCCATATGCGGAAGACTCGACGGATGGACCTTCTCGCTCGGATGCCCCTCGGCGCCGACGCGAACCCCGACAACATCTACGACGCGTTCGTCGGGTGGGCGTCCGAGCGGGGCCTCAGCCTGTATCCGGCGCAGGACGAGGCCGTCATCGAGCTCGTCTCGGGCGCGCACGTGATCCTGTCGACACCGACGGGCACGGGTAAATCGCTCGTCGCCGTGGCGGCGCACGCGACGTGCCTCGCCCGCGGCGGCCGCACCTATTACACGGCGCCGATCAAGGCCCTCGTGAGCGAGAAGTTCTTCGCGCTCGCCGAGATCTTCGGAGCGCCGAACGTCGGTATGGTGACGGGCGACTCATCCGTCAACCCTGATGCGCCGATCATCTGTTGCACGGCCGAGATCCTCGCGAACCTCGCGCTGCGGCAGGGCGCGGGCGCCTGCGTCGACCAAGTGGTGATGGACGAGTTCCATTACTACGGCGACCCCGAGCGCGGGTGGGCGTGGCAGGTGCCGCTTCTGCTGCTCCCCCGCGCGCAGTTCCTGCTGATGTCGGCGACCCTCGGCGACGTGACGCCCATCGCGGAGGACCTGGAGCGCCGAACGGGCCGCCCGGTCGCCCTCGTGACGGGCGTCGAGCGACCCGTACCCCTGCACTTTTCGTATTCGAAGGACCAGATCCACGAGGCCGTCGAGGAACTGCTCGAGACGAAGCAGGCGCCGATCTACGTCGTCCACTTCTCGCAAGCCGCGGCGATGGAGCGCGCTCAGGCGCTGTCCAGCGTGAAGATCGTTTCCCGCGAGCAGCGCGACGAGATCGCCGAGGCGATCGGCGGATTCCGCTTCACCACGGGCTTCGGCAAGACCCTCTCACGTCTCGTGCGCGCGGGCATCGGCGTACATCATGCGGGCATGCTGCCGAGATACCGCCGCCTGGTCGAGACGCTCGCTCAGCGCGGGCTGCTGCGCGTGATCTGCGGTACCGACACCCTCGGCGTCGGCATCAACGTGCCGATCCGCACGGTGCTCATCACGGCGCTGTCGAAATACGACGGACAGCGGATGCGTCAGCTCAGCGCCCGCGAGTTCCACCAGATCGCCGGGCGCGCCGGTCGCGCGGGCTACGACACCGCCGGAACGGTCGTCGTCATGGCGCCCGAGCACGAGATCGAGAACGAGGCGGCGCTTCGGAAGGCCACGGCCAAGCAAGCGCAGAATCCGTCATCCAAGGTCAAGAACATCGTCCGAAAGAAGGCTCCGCACGGGTTCGTGTCGTGGGGCGAGGCATCCTTCGACAAGCTCGTGGTGGGCGAGCCCGAGCCGCTGCTGCCGCAGATGCGACTCACGGCGGCGATGCTGATCAACGTGATCGCGCGTGGCGGCGACGTGTTCGCGAACGTCCGGTCTCTGGTCTTCGACAACCACGAGCCCCTCACCCGGAGATACGCGCTCGCGCGCCGTGCGCTGGCGATCTTCCGGACCCTCCGTCAGGCGGGGATCGTCGAGGTCGGGCCGGGCGGCAGCATCCGTCTCACCGTCGACCTGCAGCCGAACTTCGCCCTCAACCAGCCGCTGTCGCCGTTCGCGCTCGCCGCGATCGAGTTGCTGGATCGCACCGAGCCCGGCACTGACGCCGCCAACCTCGCAGAATCGCGCGAACGTCGCAGAATCGCGCCCGATTCCTCCGAACCTCGCGAGAACCTGCGAACGTCGGACGGCGCCCAGACCGTGGGGACGGGCCACTACGCGCTCGACGTCCTGAGCGTGATCGAGGCGACGCTCGATGACCCTCGGCCCGTGCTCTCGCAGCAGCAGTTCCGCGCGCGGGGCGAGGCGGTCGCGGCGATGAAGCGAGCGGGCATCGAATACGACGAGCGGATGGCGGCGCTCGAGGAAGTCACGCACCCACAGCCTCTCGCGGACCTGCTGGCACAGGCCTACGAGGTCTTCGCGTCGAGTCAGCCGTGGATTCGCGACTTCGAGCTCTCGCCAAAGTCGGTCGTGCGCGACATGTACGAGCGCGCCCTGTCGTTCGGCGAGTTCGTGTCGCTGTACCAGCTCGGGCGCAGCGAAGGACTGGTGCTGCGGTACCTGAGCGACGCCTACCGTGCAATTCGGCAAACCGTACCGATCCAGGCGCAGACCGAGGACCTGCTCGACGTCGTCGCCTGGCTGGGAGAACTCGTCCGGCAGGTGGACTCCAGCCTTGTCGACGAGTGGGAGAGTCTGATCAACCCGGTGGCCGACCCCTCCGCGCCGGTCGTGCCGCCACCCCCGCCGTCGCTCGTGCGGAACCGCCGGGCGTTCATGGTGCTGGTGCGCAACGAGCTGTTCCGACGCATCCGTCTTGCAGCTCTTCAGCAGGACGACGAGCTCGTCGAGCTCGATCCGGANNCAGACGATCGACGACCCGGACGGCAACCACGACTGGCGCATCCGGGCCACGGTGGATCTTGAGGCATCCGACGAAGCGGGTGCCGCGGTGCTGCACGTCGACGAGGTTCTGCGCCTGTAGTCCACCCGACCTGCGGCGGCGCGAGCAACGCGAACATCCGAGAGGTGCGATTGGCCTGGGGTGGTCCGCATCCCGTCGTACGTTCACTCCCGACCCACAGAACCTCTGAGATGTCCGCTGCAGCCGCCCGACCCCACGCCGGGGGTCCGGGCCCGGGCCGAGCGTCGGGAGCGCTCGTTACACTCGACAGGTGCCCCCAGCCCCCTCCGACCNNCGCCCGACTGGGCCGCCCCAGCCCCGCTCGCTACGGGCTCCAGCCGCTCGGCCGCAGCGGCGACTGCCGCCCCGCGCGAACACCGCGCCGCCGCATCCGGATACGCCACCCCGCTCGACGCCCTTCGCAGCGTCTACGGCTACGACGCGTTCCGCGGTGATCAGGCCGACGTCATCGAGCACGTCGTCGCGGGCGGCGATGCCATCGTCCTGATGCCCACGGGCGCGGGCAAGAGCGTCTGTTATCAGGTCCCGGCGCTCGTGCGCGAGGGCACCGGTCTCGTCGTCTCGCCGCTCATCGCCCTGATGCACGACCAGGTCGATGCCCTGCGCGCCAACGGCGTCCGGGCGGCCTACCTCAACTCGACGCAGTCTTCCGACGAGCGCGCGCAGGTGGAGCGGGCCTACCTGGCGGGCGAGCTCAACCTGCTCTACGTCGCGCCGGAGCGGCTGAACACCTCGACGACCGCGCGGCTGCTCGAGGGCGGCAAACTCAGCGTCATCGCAATCGACGAAGCGCACTGTGTGTCGCAGTGGGGCCACGACTTCCGGCC
>DMUE01000132.1:3926-16182 GCA_003476465.1 Microbacterium sp.
CGTACGCAGCCCGAGGGCTCGGCCGGGATCGTCTACGCGCTCAGCCGCAAGAGCGTCGACCAGACCGCGGCCTACCTCCGGACGCAGGGGATCAACGCGCTGCCGTATCACGCGGGCCTCGACTCCTCGACGCGTTCGACGCATCAGTCCCGCTTCCTTCGCGAAGACGGCGTCGTGATGGTCGCCACGATCGCCTTCGGGATGGGCATCGACAAGCCGGATGTGCGTTTCGTCGCGCACATCGACCTGCCGAAGTCTGTCGAGGGGTACTACCAGGAGACCGGGCGTGCCGGCCGTGACGGCGAACCATCCGTCGCCTGGATGGTGTACGGCCTCGGCGACGTCGTACAGCAGAGGCGCATGATCGATCAGAGTCCCGGCGACCGCTCGTACAAGATGCGGCTCGGTCAGCACCTCGACGCGATGCTCGCGCTCTGCGAGACGGTCGGATGCCGGCGGCAGAACCTGCTCGGATACTTCGGCGAGGCATCCGCGGCCTGCGGCAACTGCGACACGTGCCTGACGCCACCCGAAACGTGGGACGGCCTGGTCCCGGCGCAGAAGCTGCTCTCGACGATCGTTCGCCTGCAGCGCGAGCGCGGCCAGGCGTTCGGCGCGGGCCATCTGGTCGACATCCTGCGCGGGGCCTCGACCGACCGCATCCGCCAGCAGGGTCACGACAGGCTGTCGACGTACGGGCTCGGGGCCGATCTGAGCGATCAGGACTGGCGCAGCGTCATCCGGCAGCTCCTTGCCCGAGGCATCGTCCTGGCCCAGGGCGAGTACGGAACCCTCGCGCTCGGTGAGCCTGCTGGTGCGGTATTGCGTGGCGAACACCCCGTGCCGCTCCGACGCGACGTGCTCGGCCGCACATCGGGGGGCGGTGGGGCACGCAATCGCCGCACGACCACGTCGGCGGACCAGGATGCGGCGGATCAGCCGCTCTTCGATGCACTCCGCGCCTGGCGCGCTGAGACGGCGCGCGAGCTCGGGATGCCTGCGTACATCGTGTTCGGCGACGCCACCCTTCGCGCGCTCGCAGAGCACCGCCCGTCATCTCCGGCCGAGTTGGAAGGCATCACCGGGATCGGCGCGAAGAAGCGCGAGGCTTACGGCGACGCGGTGCTCGAGGTTATCGCCCGATCCTGAGGCGGCCGGGCGCCATATGGGTGAGGTCCCTCGCAGGGTGAAGCCAGGCCGCGCGGAGGAAGGACAGACCGTGTCTTTATCGTATGGCGGAGGCCGGACGCAAGCCATCGCGCTCGTCCGGCGGCGTGCGTAGGGTCGTCCGTGGCGCGCTGACCGGCAGCGTCGCGACACCGAAAGCAGGCACCTCATGAGCATCGGATTCGGTATCTTTCTCTTCGCCGTCGGCGCGATCTGCGCCTTCGCGCTCAACGTCGACCTCGGCTGGATCGACATCAAGACCGTCGGCTATATCCTGATGGGCGCCGGCGCCGTCATCACGATCATCGGGATCGCGCTGCTGGCACGTCGCCGCAGTGTCGCCTCGACGACCCGAAGCGGCGTCGACCCCGTCTCGGGCGAGCGCGTCACACGCAGCGAGACCCGCTCCCCCGAAGACCCGCGCGTGTGACTTTTGGCGCCNNAGGACGGGTGCCAGAACCTCTGGATCGGAACGCCGAACCGCGTCAGTTCGTCGCGCTGCTCGGTGAAGCACCTCGGGCATTCGGCTGCGAGGTGGAGAAGATGAAGCGGTGCCGTGGCCTCCGCTGTCGCTCATGCGCGCTCCCTCGTAGAAGGCGATTCTGCCTGATCGGCTCGGATGTTCGCGCTGGTGGAGGCGGACCAGTCCCGGCTTCGGAACGCGTTCGCTACTCGCCGTCGAGCCGGAGCCGGATGCTCAGCTCGTCCGCGTCGAGCCCGTCGAGCGAGCGTCGGAGCGCTGCCGTGCTGTAGGTCCCGTCGCGCCGCAACTCCAGCAACCGATCACGCATCGCCTGGATGATCGCGAGCCTCAACTCGTTGATCTCCGTCACCCGCGTCGCCGAGTCATCCTCGGGCGGCCGCAGCATCCGCGCTCGGACCCGACGCACGACCTCCCCATCGAACGAGGTGCCGTCGGAACGGGTCAATCGGGTCGAGGCGAGCGCCGTCGCCGCGGCCCTCTGCAACTCATCCTGCAGATCGTCCCGCTCCTGCTCCGATGGACCGCCGCCCGAGCCGGCGAGGCCGAGCCGACGAGCCAGCCACCCCAACGTCGAGCCCTGCAGCAGCAACGTTCCGGCGGCGACGAAGAACGCCACGAGCAGCAGGGTGGCACGGGCATCCGTATCCCGGGGGAGGGTCTGCGCCGCGGCCACCGTCACCGCGCCGCGCATCCCCGCCCACACGATGAGCGACCCGTGCCGCCACCCCAACGGGGACGACTCGTAATAGTCGAGATCGGCTCGAGCTCGGGTGAGACGCAGGCCAATGCCGAGGAAGCGCCGTGGATGACCGGCCGCGCCTCTCCATCTCGATGAGCGCCCGCCCCTCGAGCCCGACGAAGAAGCTGAGCCCTCGGCATCCGCCGGGCCTTGCTCCCACTTCTCGAACCTTCTGCGAGCGGTCCAGAGCCGCCGCGCTCGCCGGCTCTGGACCCACACCAGCGGGGCGACGTAGAGGATGCGTACCGCGAGCACCACGAGGACCGCCACCGCCGCGAGGGTCACCGCGTGCCAGACCCCCTCATGCCTCTCTTCGCTCTCCACGATCAGTCCGTACAACTCGAGCCCCATCACCAGGAACACCGCGCCCTCGAGCACGAGTTCGATCGTGCGCCAGTTCAGCGTGTCGGAGAGGCGCTGCTCGGCGGTGAACCACCGCGCCGAACCCTGGCCGGTGACGATGCCCGCGACGACCGCGGCGACGAGGCCCGACCCGCCCACCTGCTCGGTCGGAACGTATGCGACGAACGGGATCGTGAAGCTCAGGGCGGTGGCTGCGGTCGGGCTGTCGATCCAGGCGCGCACCCGCAGGTTTACGAACCCGACGACGGCGCCGATCCCGAGGGCCGAGAGAACGGCCCAACCGAAGTCGAGCACGCTGTCGACGACGGAGAACGAACCCGTGACCGCGGCCAGGGCGGAACTGAGCAGCACGAGCGCCGTGGCGTCGTTCAGCAGGCTCTCGCCCTCCAGCACGGTGACGACACGGGGAGAAATGCCGAGCTTCTTCACGATCGATGTCGCCACGGCATCCGTCGGGCTGAGGATCGCACCCAGAGCGATGGCGAGGGCTATCCCGAGGCCCGGGACGACCAGGGCGAAGACGCCCCCGAGGACGAGGGAGGAGATCAGGACGAGCCCGACCGAGAGCCCTCCGATCAAGCCGAAGTCGCGGCGGAACTCCACGGCCGGTAGCGATACCGCGGCCGAGTAGAGCAGGGGTGGCAGGACGCCCGCGAGGATCCACTCGGGTTCGACCTCGAATTCCGGCACGAAGGGCAGGAAGCTGACTCCGACGCCGAGCACTACGAGGGCCAGCGGACCCGCCACGCCCATGCGCGGGGCCAGCGCGGTCACGAGGGCGATGGCGACGATTCCGAGGACGACCACCAGAATCAGGTCCACGTCCCGGCCTCCCGAAGGGGGGTCGTCGCGAGGGCCATGCGTAGAGCCTAGAGGGCGGCATCCGAGTGCCGCGGGAAGGCGTCCCGATGACCGCTCGTCGACGCGATAGCGTGTCCTAATGGCTTCCACCCCCGAGGAGAGCGACGCGGCACACCGCGGCGCCTCACCTCTGTATCCGCCGATCGAGCCGTATGAGACCGGCGAACTCCTTGTCGGCGACGGCCAGCGGATCTATTGGGAGTGCAGCGGAAATCCCGAGGGCAAGCCCGTCGTCTTCCTGCATGGCGGCCCCGGTGCCGGCACGTCGCCCTGGCAGCGGCAGTTGTTCGATCCTGAGCGATACCGCATCGTCCTCTTCGATCAGCGCGGATGCGGCCGCAGCACGCCGCACGCGAGCGACCCGGGCGCCGACCTGCGGTACAACACGACCTGGCATCTGGTGGCCGACATCGAACTACTGCGGAAGAACCTCGGCATCACGCGCTGGCAGGTCTTCGGCGGGTCCTGGGGAAGTGCCCTCGCTCTCGCATACGCAGAGGCGCACCCCGAGTTCGTGTCGGAAATCGTCCTCCGCGGTGTCTTCACGCTGCGCCGCCACGAGCTCGAGTGGTTCTACGAGGGCGGGGCATCGGCCCTCTTCCCCGATTTCTGGGAGGAGTTCATCGCGCCCATCCCGGTGCTGGAGCGTTCGCGGATGATCGACGCCTACTACCGTCGGCTCTCGGATCCGGATCCGAACGTCCACATCCCTGCCGCCGTCGCGTGGACCCGATGGGAAGCATCCACCCTGACCCTTCGGCCCGATGCGGCTCTCGTCGCCCAGATGACCGAGCCCACGGCCGCCACGGCGTTCGCCCGCATCGAGAACCACTACTTCGTGAACGGCGGCTGGTTTCGGGAGGGACAGCTCATCGAGGATGTCGGTGTGCTCCGCGACATCCCCGCTGTCATCGTGCAGGGGCGCTACGACGTCTGCACCCCCGCCATGACGGCGTGGGATCTGCGCCGCGCATGGCCCGAGGCACACTTCGTGCTCGTCGCCGATGCCGGGCACTCGGCGACCGAACCCGCGATCCAGTCGGCCCTCATCGCCGCGACCGATCGTTTCGCCTCGCGCTGACCGGAGCGCTCGCCCAGGTTAGACGAGATTGAGCTCGCGGAGCTTCGCCTCGACGTCCGCATTGGACGGCTCGACCTGGAACGAGGCATCCGGGTAAAGCACCACGGGAATGTTCGTGCGTCCCGAGATGTCGCGCGCCACATCGGCTGCCGCGGGGTCCGCAACCAGGTCCACATACGTGTACTCGACACCGAGATTGTCGAGCTGCTTCTTAGTGCGCACACAGTCGCGGCACCAGTCCGCTCCGAACATCGTTAGGGCATCTTTTGCAATCACCGTAGTCATTCCTCCAGCCTAGAGCGGCGGGGTTGCCGCGGGGCCGCTCAGGGGCGGGGTCGTCAGGATGAGTATGTGTCCGTGGACGAGCCGCTGTTCCTACAATGGCTCTATGCAGACTGGCGCCGGAAGTACGCGACCGCGCGTGACGGTCCTGCTGGGGTACGAACAGGATCCGGTCTCCTGGCGTCAGCGGCATGCAGCAGGGGAGACTTTGGACGAAACCCCGTACGGCTACGAGTTGGCACGAGAGTGGTGCGACTTGACGTGGGCACGATCTCACGACGAGTCCGCGTTGAGTGGTCGCGTTCGACGACGGATCGCAGCGATGCTCGGCTACGATCTCGTGCACGCCTGGCGCAATCGAGGTGTCCTCCGTGAGGCGGATGTTGTCTGGACGCATACTGAGCGCGAGCATCTTGCCGTGGCGGCGCTGCCGTTTCGACGCAGACCGCGGGTCATCGCCCAATCGGTTTGGCTGTGGGACGGGTGGCCGGAATTCTCGCGGCGCCGTCGCCGCCGCGTCGCTCGCTTGCTGGGGCGACACAGCGTGGAAGTCACGCTGAGCCCAGAGAACGCACGCATATCCGAACGGGCCGTTCCCGGCCGCTCCGTGGCTTTCATCCCGTTCGGTACGCGCGTCACCACCGAGCTGAACCACACTGCGCATCCCGAGACCGGGCCGCTCGTGCTCGCACCGGGGAACGATGTGCATCGGGATTGGGTGCTGCTGCGCGAGGTGGCGGTGCAGCTGCCGAGGATCAGGTTCCGGGTGGCGACGCGTCGTCCGGCGGCACTCGACCTCGACTGGCCGCCGAACGCCGATGTCGGTCCCGCGACGGTCGATCAGCTGCGGCAGTTATACGCAGAGTGTTCCGTAGTCGCCGTCCCGCTCCGCGCGAATTCGCATGCCTCGGGCGTCACTGTGTGCCTGGAGGCTCTGGGTGCTGGTCGCCCTCTCGTTGCCACCGACGCGGGGGGTCTGGTCGCATATCTCGAGGGTAGTGCGACCTTGGTTCCCGAGTCGGACGTCGCGGGCTTTGCGAGCGCGGTTTCGGAAGCGGTGGCGCGGAAGGCGCCGCCTCCCAATGACATCCTGGCTCGACGAGGGCTTACCCAGCACGACTACGTCTGGCGGTTCGTCAGGCTCACACGGGCGCTGATTCAGGGCACATGGGACGACGCGATCACCGCGGTGCGACCCGTGCCGATGCCCTGAGTGGGGACGGAGAAACCGTCAGCCGTTGGCGATGGCTTTCTCGTGCTCGTCAGCTGCCTGCAGGACCTGGTCGAGTGCCCGACGCAGATGGGTGCTCGACGTATGAGCGGTGTACGGGAAGTACACGACCTCGACTCCCACCTGAGCGAACTCGCGTTCAAGCCTGAGGCCCTTCTCGGTGCCTCGCCAGTCGTCACCCTTGAAAAAATGGGTGAACCCGACCGAATTCCACGCATCGATCTTGTCGGGCGTCGTCTCGACATGCACGCGGTCCACGAAGGCGATGCTTCGAACGATCTCGGCGCGCTCATCGGTCGGCACGATCGGTTGAATGCCCTTGACCTGTCGCAACATCTCGTCGCTCACCACGCCTGCGACGAGGACGTCGCAGTTCTCTTTGGCGTGACGAAGAATGTTCAGATGTCCGATGTGAAAAAGATCGAAGGCACCTGCGGCATAGCCGATACGTAAAGACATGCGGATTCCCCCAGAGGACCAACAACCCGCGAATCCCCATGTCGCGGCTCCTTTACGATAGCGCGGTCAACCCGTTTTCACGGTATGCCGAGCTTGATATTCACGATATTGAGTGCCAAAGGCGCCCGCGCACATGCCCGTCCCGCGGGCGATCTGCCGTGCTGCTCGGGCGCGATGTGAGACCGAACGTGAGAGCAACCCGAGCAAGAGTCGCAGGCTGCCCACGCCCACTCGCGTGATCCCCCGGGTGAGCCAGGCGAGCCGCTCGACCAGACGTCCGGCGGCGCTCGGGCGCAGAAGCACGCCGCAGCGCGCGGTCGTCGTGCCGACCCGGAACGCGCGGCGCAGCACCCAGGCGCGTGTCGCGCGCGTAGCGGGGACGGGGTCGGTGACGAGGGCATCAGGGACGGCACGGATGCGTGCACCCAGAGCCAACGCCTGGCTCGTCAGTCGGATGTCCTCGCCGCCGCTCAAAGCGAAGTCGGCGTCGAACCACAGATCGTGGGTCTGCAGAAACCCGACGTCCAAGAGGAGGTTGTTCGTCGGAGCGAATCGCATCGCCGCGTCGTCGGCGAACTCGACTCGCCGGAAGAACCCGCCCGCCTCGATCCATGGATCCAGGGGGTAGTCGAACGTCGACACGACGCGACCGGAGACGATCTCGGCATCTCCCCGAAGCCACCTGCCCACAAGGGTCGTGAGCCAGGAGGCGTGCGGCAGCTCGTCGTCGTCGATGAAAACGATCGCGTCGGCGCCGGCGGCGAACGCTGCGCTCAACGCAGCGTTGCGGACGGCTGCTAGTCCGAGTCTCGGCTCCGCAATGTAAGTCGCACCGCTCTCCGTGGCCGTCTCGTGTGCCGACCCCGCGGGGTCGTTGTCCACCACCAGGAGGACGGTGGAAATCCGATGGTCGCGTTCAGCTTCGGAACGCTGCTCCGGCATCGTCGCCAAAAGGCGTTTCAGCTGCTTGGGCCGCTTGAACGTCGGGATCGTCACAGCTACGGTTGCGCGCGCGCTTTCTGAAGTCACCGCCTGCTCGACCGTCGTGAGGCGATGGCCGACCGGTAGGCCTCGCGGTGGCGGGCGCCGACCTCTTCCCAGGTGCGGGCAGACAGATCCGGCACGTCCTCGATTCGCTCCGCCCGCGCGACGGGGAGGAAAGAAAGGAGATCCGCCGACGTCAGATCGCCGTCGAACATCCGGATCCACCCGGGACCGACTTCGTCTGCGAGTGCCTCGTTCACGTCCGTTCGGGGGATGAGGACGGGTCGATTAAGCGAGAGCACTGCGAGAACCGTGCCCGAGTTGTGCATGAATCGGTAGGGCAGGACGACGCCTTCACTCGCCGTCACGACGGACGCGAATTCTGTCTCGCTGAGGAAACGCAGATCGAGCGCGATCCCGGGGTCCTCGCCTGCCAACTTTCGGATCTCCTCCGCGAGTTCCGTGCTCGTGGGTCGCCCTGCGACGCGCAAACGCATGCCCTGCGCGCTCGCTTCCGACTCGCGGAACACGGAAATGAGGCGCTCGACGCCCTTGTATCGGCGAATCAATCCGACGAAGGCGATCGTGTCCCGGTCGGCGTGCCCTGGCAGCACGCCGACGCCGGCGTACCAGCTCCGGAAATCTCCGTGCGGGATGACGGTGTCCGGTGTACGTCCGTCGACATGGGTTTGATCGTTGAGCAGGATGAGGAAGTCCGAGCGAGCGATCACCCCGTGGAGCAGCTTGCGCTCCCACCGCGTGACGTCGTTCGGTAGTTCGAGGTTGTGCACGGTACGCACCACCGCGATTCTGCGACTCAAGCGCAGGCGCAGCAGGAGCAGGGCGAAGAAAAGGCGTCGAATCACGACGCGCGTGCGCGTGCTGCCGCCCAACAGGGTTTCCGGCCAGTGGAAGTGCAGCACGTCGTAGCGGCCGAGGAGCGCGCGCCGACGCTCGAATCGCAGGTGAGCCACGCCGGGTGTCGATGACAGCGCGGAGTCCAGCATCCGGATGTAGGGATTCGTCGTCGCTCGCGGGGCGCCGAAGGATTGCATGACTCGTAACTCTCGATCGCCGACTCCCACACGGACAGTTTGCCAGCCAATGCGCGCACTCGCAGTCGGCGCAAAACCAGAGGCTAAGCTCGCACCATCCTCGAAGCCCACAGATCTGGATGAGTGTCGCATGTCGGAGACCTTCGCCAACGCGTACGGACGGCTGGCCGCCGCCCAAAAAGGGCATGCTCGCGGTGCGCCGGCCTACTCGGTCTATCTCAACAGGCGGATGGGGCGCGTGTTCGCGGCACTGGCCTACCGATGGGGGTGGACTCCGAATGGTGCCACGGCTGTGAGTGCCGTGTTCACGTTCGTCGGTATCGCGCTGATCGCTCTTGGACCGTTCACGTGGTGGAGTGGCGTCGCGATCGCCGTCCTGCTGGTTCTGGGGTACGCCTGGGACAGCGCAGACGGCCAGCTCGCGCGCCTCAGAGGCGGAGGCAGCCTGGCTGGTGAGTGGCTTGACCACTTCATCGACTCGCTCAAGCACGCGACCCTTCACCTCGCGGTTCTCATCGGGTTGTGGCGCGTGCCCGAGCTCCGGGATACAGCGTGGCTCCTCATCCCTCTGGCGTTCTCGGCGATCGGAGTCGTGACGTTCTTCGGAATGCTCCTCAACGACCTGCTGAAAGCAAAACAGGGTGTTCCGTCCACGCATGCTCGCGCCGGAGGGACCTTCTCGCGCTCCCTCCTCATGCTCCCCACCGACTACGGAGTGCTGTGCCTCGTATTCGTGTTCTGGGGATGGGGCCCGGTGTTCCTCCTCTTCTACGGGATCCTGATGCTGCTCAACGGTGTCTTTCTCTCGCTGGCGGCGGTGAAGTGGTTCCGGGAGACGCGCGCCCTCGACCGGAGCATCGCGGCGTGAAGCACGACCCGACCGTCGCCGAGCCGCGCACGACCGCTGCACTGATCGTCGTGTCGTTCGCCTCGAGCATGCTTCTAGAGGCCAACCTCGCTCGGCTATCGCTCCCACGGGGGGTGCGCGTCTTCATCGTCGATTGCTACAGCTCGGCGCAGGAGCGGGCACGCGTGGCTGACCTGTGCGCGGCGCAGGGGTGGCAAGCTGTTCTGCTCGACACCAACGCCGGGTTCGGCGGGGGGGTCAACGCGGGGGCCGCCGTCGCGCTCCAGGAGCAGGTGGACGTGATCGCGACGCTGAATCCCGACGCGACCATAGACGAAGAATCCCTCGATCGGCTGGTCCTGGCGGCAGCCACAGATCGGCAGTCCCTGTTCTCACCGCGAATCGTCACCGGCGACGGCAAGGTCTGGTTCGAGGGCGCCGACCTTTACCTCGACGACGGCAGCACCGCCTCCAAGCGTCGCCGAGGCGAACGCGCGGGCCGGCCGCGACGGGAGTGGGCTACGGGAGCGTGTTTCGCCGTTTCCGCAGAGCTGTGGCAGGCTGTTGGGGGGTTCGACGATGACTTCTTCCTCTACTGGGAGGACATCGATCTGAGCCACCGCATCCTCGATGGGGGCGGACGGCTGGTCCTGCTGGATGGGGCGACGGCTGTCCACGACGAAGGTCAGACCAGTGGGCGGAGCGCCGCGGACCGCTCCAAGTCGCCGACCTACTACTACTTCAATATCCGGAACCGCCTGCTCTACGGCGCGAAGCACGTCGACGACCGGACGCTTGGCGCTTGGCTTCAGTCGTCAAGGGCCGTGTCGTATCTCATTCTGCTCCAGGGTGGGCGCAAGCAACTCCTGATGTCGCTCGCGCCATGGAAGGCGTACCGAAAGGGGTTGCGGGACGGGCGCAGGATCGTTGCCGAGCGGCGCCGTCGCGCTCTGTGAATCCCGTGGTCAGCAGACGTCCGCGATCGCGCTCCGCAGACGCTCGACTGCGCCATCCCATGTGTAGCGAAAACGGACGGCTTCACCGTCAGCGGCGGTGCCCCATGTCTCATCGAAGGCTGCCGCGATGGCCTGCGGGGACGCATTCGGCTTGACGAACCGGGCGTAGCCGCCCACCGTCTCGTGGAAGACGGGGATATCGCTCGCGACGAGGGGCGCGTTGAATGCCGCCGCCTCGATCGCGGGCAGCCCGAAACCCTCGTCGAGGCTCAGCGTGATCGCGAGTGACGTGTGCGTGTAGAGCCATGTGAGCTCAGCGTCGCCGACACCACCCAAGACAACGATGCGCCCCTCATCCATGGATCGGCGGATCGCAGGTGGGAACTCTGGAGTGACGCCGGAATGCTCCGTTCCTCCAACGACCACGAGCGGGTGCTGCGGCCCCAAACATTGGGCGAACGCCGCTGCCTCAAGGATGCGCTCGAGGTTCTTGCGTACATTGAGCCGCCCGACAGTCATCGCGAATCCGGCGACTTCGCCGAGGGCCGCCGGGCGTCGAGGCTCCTCAGTGAAGAGAGCGGAAGGCACTCCGAGGCCGGTTGCGACAGGGCGTGGGAGTTGGTGGCCTCGGTCATGGATGCGTGCAGCCTCGGTATGTGTCGACGTAGCGACGATGGCCGCACTTCTGGCCCATGAGAGCATGGGCCAGAAGTAAGCCCGCTCCCCACGGGAGAACCACTCCGGGTGATCGACGAACATCACATCGTGGATGAACACCGCCGATATGCCGCGCCGGGGAGCGTAGTTGTGTGCTATCGCGCAGTCCGCCCGAGATGCGGCTGCCAGCTGAGGCAACTCGACCCGATTGGCCAACGCGTGCGGCCAGAGCGACGTGCGGGCGATCTGTGCCTTGTGCGGGACGCCTTCAGTGGACGCGCCTTTCCGCAGCGCAAGAATGAGTTCGTCGTCCGGGAACAGCCGGGACCAGGCGAGAATCAGCTCGCGCTGCACCGTGCGGTTGGCCGTGGGGCCTGTGGCCCACCAGAACGCGTCGAACAGCACTCGCATATATGCCCCTCCCAGGCGATTGTCCCAGATGTCGTCGGTCGCGGGTCACGATGTCGGTTGCCGCCAGAGGCAATCCCGTGACTGTCGGTGGGGGCTGAAACCTAACTAGCGGAAAGGGCGCGTGTCAGGGTATAGTCGCCGCACCTGCTGGGGCAGGTTTTGGGGAATCTGGGGATTAGTCAGTGACGAAACGTTTTGGTGTGCGTCGCCGCGGGTCGGCGACTGTTCGAACTTTCGCGGCGGGGGCTGCGATGGTTCTTCTGCTGACCGGTTGTGCCGGTTCGCCCTTCTCCAGCGAGGATGCTGCGGCGCCATCTGTACCGCTGCCGAGCCCGACGGGCACTTGGAGTCCAGCGCCAAAAGAGGCCGAAGACGCGCCCGAGGGTCCACAGACTCCGGCACCCGTTCCCACCCAGAGCGCAGCTATCGACGAGCCGATCGAGTTCGAGACGGGCATCGCCGTTTCGCTCGTGGGCGTCGAATCCACGACAGTGACGGCGGCGACCCCCGGCGAGGTCTCCGGCTCCGCGGTGGTCGTGGAGCTGGCCGTGGCCAATAACTCCACAGCGCCGACAGACCTCGGTTCGGCGGTCGTCAGTCTGAGCGCCGCAGACGGCGCATACGGCGTGGGCACCACGGCCGGTAACCCGCGGCCCCTGCAGGGCGCCCTCGCCCCGGG
>DMUE01000132.1:16206-19325 GCA_003476465.1 Microbacterium sp.
GCCGTCGTCGTCATCGCCGCGGGTGGTGTCCTGGCCACGGCATCCGCCGCGACCGCGGTCGACCCATTGCCGTCTCCGGCGCCTGTCCTGCAGCGTGACGAAAGCGTCGCCGCATCCAACCCCTTGCCCACCGTCCAGATCGATGACGGGTACATCTGGGCACAGACGACCGTGGGGAACATCGTCTATGCGGTGGGCAGTTTCAGCAATGCGCGACCTGCGGGCGCGGCGGCCGGCACGAATTTGACGCCACGGAGCAACATCCTGGCGTTCGACATCACTACGGGAGATCTCATCACGTCGTTCGCGCCGAGCACGAACGGCCCGATCAAGTCCGTCACGCCGTCGCCGGACGGGTCGCGAATCTACATCGGCGGTTCATTCAATACCGTCAACGGGCAGCCGCGGAACAACATCGCGGCGCTCGATGCCGTGACGGGAGCACTCGTCCCCGGGTTTGCGCCGTCGATCGGGGGCACCGGTGTCTACGCCATCGCCACTTCCGGCACATCCGTGTACGTCGGCGGAGCGTTCGGGCAGGCGAACGCAACCGCGCGGAGGAACCTCGCGGCCTTCAACTCTTCCAACGGTGCACTCCTGCCCTGGGCGCCGACGACCGACCGCCAGGTTGACGCAATGGTGATGGAGCCCGGAAACTCCAAGGTCATCGCCGGAGGCCGCTTCTATCAGACCAACGATCAGGTGCAGCGCGGTCTTGTCGCACTGCATCCGACCACGGGAGCGATCATCACGTCGTGGCTCGCGCCGAAGACGGTTATCAACGGCTGGAGCGAAGGCGAGTACGACGGCAAGGCGGGCATCTTCGCGCTCAATGTCGACGGCACGGGTGTCTACGGGACCGGCTGGGTCTTGGCGAACGCGTCAGTGGGCAATCTCGAGGGCGTATTCGCGGCGAACGCAGGCGACGGATCGATCCGTTGGGTGGCCGATTGCCACGGCGACCACTACGGCGTGTATTCCACGGGAAAGACGGTCTACACGACGAGTCACACGCACGCGTGCGACACCGTGGGCCTCGCGCCTGAGTTGGACCCCCGGACATTCAGGTATGTAGAGGCCTTCACCGCTGATGCGCGTGGAGTGCTCACCCGCTCGCCTTCGTCCGGCTCCCAGTACAAGGATTGGAGCGGCACGCCGTCGCCCTCGGCGTACGCGTGGTACCCCGATTTCACCGTCGGCACCACCTCGGGCCTCGGTCAGGCGGGCTTGTCGATCACGGGATCAGGGGACTTCGTCTCCATCGGTGGCGAGTTCGCCTCCGTCAACAACAGGCCGATACGGGGGCTCGTCCGTTTCTCGACGAAGCCGGCAGGCGGCGCCATAGACGGACCCCGCCTCTCGACGACGGCGTGGGAAGCGCCGACCGTGAGCTCGGTCAATCCCGGATCCGCCAGCATCACGATGCCGACGAACTGGGACCGAGACGATAGGGACCTCACCTACGAGCTCATTCGTAGCGGAGCCGCCACACCGGTGGCCACGGCGGTCGCACCGTCCACGTGGTGGAACCGGCCGCGTGTCAGCCTGTATGACAGCGGGCTCACTCCCGGATCGTCCCAGTCCTACACCGTCCTCGCCAAGGACGCCGCCGGCAATACGGTCACAAGTCGGCCGGTGAGCGTGACGATCGCGAGTGGCGACCCGTCCGCGTACGCCGGGGAGGCCTTGCAGGACGGCGCTGGCCTGCTGTGGCGGCTCGGAGGAGTGACGCTGGACTGGGCAGGCTCGAACCACCCCCTGTATGGCTCCGGAGTCTCCACCATCACCCCTGGCGCCCTCAACGAGAAGGGATCGTCGGCGTCCGCCTTCGCCGGTAACGGCACGGGTACCACCAACAACAACTCCACCAACACCAGCCGCGTGTCGAGCCCATTGGCTCCGGTCGGTCCGAGCTTCTCGACAGAGATCTGGTTCAAGACGAGCACACAGAAGGGCGGCAAGCTCATCGGCTACGGCTCGTCCCAGACCGGCTCATCCGGCAGCTACGACCGCCACATCTACATGACCAACGACGGACGTCTCGTCTTCGGCGTGTACCCGGGCGCTGTCAAGACCGTGAGCAGCAGCGCGACGTATCGCGACAACGCGTGGCACCACGTGGTCGGAACGCTCGGTGCCGACGGGATGAAGCTCTACGTGGACGGCAAGCTCGTCGGGTCGGATGCCGGCGTGACGTCGGCGCAGGCCTACAACGGATATTGGCGGGTTGGTGGCGATAACCTTTCGGGCTGGCCGAGCAGCCCCTCGTCGTACTACCTGGCAGGATCTCTCGACGAGGCCGCGGTGTACCCGGCAGTGCTCTCGCCGGCACAGATCTCCACGCACTACGCCGTGGGACGGGGACAGGCGCTTCCGACTGCGGGGTTTACGTCTTCGTCGGTAAATCTCGACGCGAGCTTTGAGAGCACATCGACGGCACCCTCGGGACGGACGATCACGAACTACGCGTGGAACTTCGGCGACGGGTCCACGGGCACCGGTGCAACGCCGACGCACTCCTACACCGCAGCCGGTCGTTATGACGTGACACTCACGATCACGGACAGCGCAGGACTGACGAACACCGTCACAAACGAGATCGTCATCAGCGCCGAGAACGTGCTTCCGACGGCCTCGTTCACGATGAGCACCAGCGGGCTAACGGCGTCGGTTAACGGCGCCGCGTCGTCCGATTCGGACGGGACCATCTCGGGTCACTCGTGGAACTGGGGCGATGGCTCACCCACCAGCTCGGGAGCGACATCAGCGCACCGGTACGCTGCAGCGGGGACGTACACCGTAACCCTCACTGTGACGGACGATCGCGGCGGAGTCGCGACGACCACTCGCAGCGTCACGGTGTCGCACGCCGGGCCGACGGCTAATTTCACAGCCTTCGCCAGCGGCTTGGCCGTGTCCGTCGACGCCTCGTCATCGGCAGCGTCGGATGGTGCGACCATGACCTATGCGTGGAACTGGGGCGACAATACGCCCGATTCCACGGGCCTCACGGCGAACCACACATATGCCGCTGCGGGTCCGTACACGGTGACGCTAACGGTGACGGACAGTTTCGGCGCCATGGCGTCGACGTCCCAGCCCGTGACGGTCTCCACCGT
>DMUE01000003.1:0-984 GCA_003476465.1 Microbacterium sp.
CGCGTCATCGCGGTGGGCTTGATGCTGTCGGGAGTCGCGGTACTGGGGATCAGTACCGCGACGCTCGCCTCCTGGGTGGCGGAGCGCGCGACGGCCGGGCACGCAGAGTACCAGCCCGCTACGAGCGCCGAGGTGCAGGCACTGTCTGCGCAGATTACGGCGCTCGATACGAGGGCGAAGGAGAGCCCGCCGCTGGAGTAAAGTTTCCCTGGTGTGCCCGCGAGGGCCGGAGAGGCCGGGGACATGCCGGAAAGCGGTACAGCCGATGGCGCTGGTGTGGATGGCGGTTACCGGTGGACCACGGGCCGAGTCCTCCTGCACATCGCGATCGGTCTCTTTGCCGGCTTGCTTTCGGGCATGTTCGGCGTCGGAGGCGGTGTGGTCATCGTCCCGCTCCTCGTGCTGCTGCTGGGTTATCCGCAACGCCTTGCCTCCGGCACTTCGCTTGCAGCGATCATCCCGGCTGCGAGCATCGGCGTCATCTCCTATGCGCTGACGGACGATGTCGCATGGATCCCCGCTCTGATTCTCGCCGCTGGCGCCGTGATCGGCGCGCAAGTNNTGTCCGGATTGCTCGGCGTCGGTGGCGGGATCGTCGTGGTCCCCGCACTCATGTTGTTTTTCGGCACGAGCGATCTCATCGCCCGCGGCACCAGCCTGCTCATGATGATTCCGACCGCTCTGTCGGGAACTGTGGGGAACGTGCGCCGCAAGAACGTCAGGGGGGTCGGTGCCATCCTCATCGGGGGGTCGGCCAGTATGACGACGGCGCTCGGCGCGTGGATCACGAAGAGCATCGATCCCGTGAGCGCCAACGTCGTATTCGCGGTGTTCCTCTTCTTCATCGCGATTCAGCTCATCGTCCGAGCGATCCGGGGACGATCGAAGTAGCGCGCGCAGACCGTCATAGGATGGCGGAGTGTCTGTGAATCCCGAGCTCGTCGGTCGTTCGTTCCCCCCGACCGAGCCGTACCTCGTCGGCCG
>DMUE01000003.1:1004-4393 GCA_003476465.1 Microbacterium sp.
GCGTCGTCCTCGAACGGACGATCCACGCAGAGCAGAAGTTCCGCTACACCCGACCGATCGTCGCGGGCGATGAACTGACGGGTCGTCTGGCTGTGACGGGTGTGCGCGCCGTCGGCACGGGGGCGATGGTCACGAGCGAGGCCGAAATCACGGATGCCTCGGGTGGGCATGTGGCCACCGCCACATCGATTCTGCTGATCGGTGGTGAGTAGCCATGACCGCGCTCGCGCCCGCGATCGGCGAAGTCGTCGCCGACCGAACAGTCCACCTCACCCGGGAGTCTCTGGTGCGCTACGCCGGGGCCTCGGGGGACTTCAACCCGATCCACTACAGCGACGAGGTAGCAGTGCGCGTGGGCTTGCCCGGTGTGCTGGCTCACGGCATGCTGACGATGGGCCTCGCCGGGGCTGCCGTAATTCCTTGGCTCCAAGACGCGGGTCGGATCACCGATTACGGCGTGCGCTTTACGCGACCCGTTGTTGTCGATGCGGAGGAAGGAGCGGATGTCCGGGTCGTGGCGACCGTCGCAGAGGTCGACGAGGCTGCCCGGACCGCGCGCATCGACCTGGTTGTCACCAGTGCCGACACCACGGTGCTCGGCAAGGCGCAGGTCCGCGTCCGACTCGGCTGAGCCCGTATGCCAGACATCGACCCCATCCCGCTCGCCCGGCTCACCACACTCCGCACGGGAGGTGTGCCCGAGCGGATCATCGACGCCCACTCGCGGGACGAGCTGGTCGCGGCGCTCCGTGGCGAGTGGGCGACGGGGGAGCGGTGGCTCGCGCTCGGGGGCGGGTCGAATCTCTTCGTCGGCGACGGGGAGTTCGACGGCACCGTGGTTCGGATTCTGACCACGGGAATCCAACGGGTGCCTACGGCCGCAAGCGGGTTCGTGCGGCTGCGGATCGAGGCGGGGCACGATTGGGATGCCCTGGTCGCCTTCGCCGTTGCGGGCGGGCTGGCGGGTATCGAGGGGATGTCGGGAATCCCCGGCACCGTCGGCGCCGCGCCTGTGCAGAACGTCGGCGCCTATGGCCAGGAGATCGAGCAGACGCTGGTCGAGGTGGAGATTCTTGAGGAATCCACGGGCGACGTCGTCGTGGTGCCTGCAGCCGATCTGGGCTTGGGGTTTCGCACCTCGGTGTTCAAGGCGCACTACGGCTCGGTAGCCGAACGCCCCTCGGTGATCCTGTCGGTGACGCTCGAACTGGAGCACGTGGGAAACGCGCCGCGCATCGTTCATGATGAACGGTTGCGCATGGCTCTCGGGTACGCGCCCGGGGCGCTCGCCACGCTGGGCGATGTGCGGGAACGCGTGCTCGCGATGCGGCGGGCCAAGGGCATGGTCCTCGACGCGTCCGATCCCGATACACACAGCGCCGGTTCGTTCTTCCAGAACGCCATCGTTTCACCCGAATTCGCGCGAACGCTGCCGGTGGAGTGCCCGCGCTGGCCCATACGCCCGGACGACGTGACCGAAACGGTCATTCCCCTCGCAGAATACGACGGTGTGCTCCCGGTTCGCGACACGGCGAGGGCCGGTTCTGATGTGAAGATCAGCGCCGGCTGGCTCATCGAACACGCGGGGCTCCGCAAGGGCTTTTCCCTGCCGCGGTCTCGTGCCGCGCTCTCGACGAAGCACGCGCTGGCTCTGACGAACCGCGGCGGTGCATCGGCCGCCGAACTCGCCGAACTCGCGCGATTCGTCCAGCGACGTGTTCACGCGGAGTTCGGTCTGCTTCTGCAGCCGGAACCGGTTCTCGTCGACGTGGAGTTGTAGGCGGTCCGGCCCGGCGGGCCGATCAGGCGAACAGCTGCTGCAGGCGACGGGCGCCCTCCAGCAGCTGTTCGTCGCCGAGCGCATAGGACAGGCGGAGGTATCCGCTCGGTCCGAACGCCTCGCCGGGGACGACCGCGACCTCGGACTCTTCCAGGATGAGGTCGGCCAGCTCGAGCGATGTGCCGATGCGACGACCGCGCCATTCGCGCCCGAGCAATCCGGTCACATCGGGGTAGACGTAGAACGCGCCGAGCGGCACCGGGACGACAACGCCTTCGATCTTCGACAGCTCTTCGACGATCAGGCGTCGACGTCGATCGAACGCGTGCCGGAACTCCTCGGTCGCGTTCTGCGGACCGGAGAGAGCGGCCAACGCCGCACGCTGCGCGATGTTGTTCACATTGCTCGAGAGGTGCGACTGCAGATTCGCGGCGACCGCGATCGCGTCGCGTGGTCCGACCATCCACCCGACGCGCCACCCGGTCATGGCATACGTCTTGGCGACGCCGTTGACGAGGATCGTCTGATCGGCGAGTTCGGGGACCGACTCGACGATCGACACCGCGCGAGCGCCCTCATACACGAGGTTCTGGTAGATCTCGTCGGAGATCACCCAGATGCCGTGCTCGAGAGCCCACTCGCCGATCCTCCGGGTTTCTTCGGGGGTGTACAACGAGCCGGTCGGGTTCGACGGCGAAACGAAGACCAGCACGGTGGTGCGCCCGGTGCGAGCAGCCTCGAGCTGTTCGACGGTGACCTTGTAGTCCTGGTCGGCCCCGGCGAAGACCTCGACGGGCCGGCCGTCGGCGAGGGCGATCGCCTCGGGGTAGGTGGTCCAGAACGGGGCGGGAAGCAGAACCTCGTCGCCCGGGTTCACGACGGCCTGGAAGGCCTGGTAGACGGCTTGCTTGCCGCCGTTGGTGACGATGATCTGCGCGGGGTCGACCTCAAGGCCGGAGTCTCGAAGCGTTTTCGCGGCGATCGCCTCGCGCAGGATCGGCAGACCTGCCGCGGGGGTGTAGCGATAGTTCGCGGGGTCCCGCACCGCTTCCGCCGCGGCATCGACTATGAACTCCGGTGTGGCGAAGTCCGGTTCGCCTGCTGCATACGAGATGACGGGCCGCCCCGCCGCCCTCAGGGCCTTCGCCTTGGCATCGACCCTGAGGGTCGCGGACTCGGTGATCGCGGACAGTTTGCGGGAGAGCGGAGCGCGTTCGGTCACGTCTAGATCGTAGTCGCGCCGCTCGAGCGCCGCCCTCCCGTGCGCATCACCCCCGCGCCGCCCGACCGCAACGGACGGTGCGCTCTTGCGCTCCTGCCGGTCAGGAGACGCGGGCCGTCGGCATCACGCCAGCGTGACGAGATACTTCGAGTACGCCGCGTTCGTCAGGAAAGCGGGGAACTCGTCCCGCAGGGCCACCTCCCGGAATACATCCGCCGCCGCGTCGAAACGGTCGCCGTCGAAGCGCGCGGCATCGGCGAGCACGCGTTCGATGAGGCCCTCGACATACTCCCGCGTGATCGGTGTTCCCTCTGCGGTGACACGGTCCTGGTGGATCCACTGCCAGATCTGTGAGCGCGAGATCTCGGCGGTCGCGGCATCCTCCAT
>DMUE01000003.1:4486-4731 GCA_003476465.1 Microbacterium sp.
ATCAGGTCGGGGTGGGCGACCCACGTGCCGTCGAACCCGTCGCCCGCTTCGCGCTTCTTGTCGGCGGCCACCTTCTCGATCGCCCGCGCCGTGACCTCCGGGTCGCGGCGGTTGGGGATGAACGCGCTCATCCCGCCGATGGCGAAGGCACCGCGCGCGTGACACGTCTGCACCAGCAGCTCGGTGTACGCGCGCATGAACGGCACCGTCATCGTGACCTCGCTGCGATCGGGCAGCACGAACCG
>DMUE01000130.1 GCA_003476465.1 Microbacterium sp.
GGGGCTCTCGGTCGGCGCCAGATCGAGCGGATGCTTCGGGTGACGCACCCCCGAACGTCGCGACCGACGGGTCCTGACGTCGAATCGAGTCGGGATCAGGGCGTCGGCGCCTCATCGATGTCCTCCCCCGACCACAGATCGGCGCACTCGACCTCGGCAACACGCTGGGTGACGAGGTAGGGGCGCGCTCCGCGGTCGCCTCCGAATTCGCGCGTGAGCGCGGCCTGCAGGGCGACGAAGTGGTGCGCACCTATGAGCACGGGATGCCCCGGCACGCCCCGATACGTCGCCTGCACCAACGCGTCCCGAGGTCGCTCGGCCGCCTCGATAATGCGGGTGAGGGCGGACACCGGCACATCGGGCGTATCGACGGGCACGATCAGGACGGCTTCGGCGCCGTCGGCACGGACGGCCTCGAGGCCGGCCGCGATGGTCGCGGACGGTCCCTGCGCCCAGTCCGGCGCCGGCACGATCCGTGCATCCGGGGGCAGCAGCGCCTCGGCGCGCTCCGCCTCGGCACCGAGCGCGACCCAGACGGGTGCGCAGCCAGACTCGCGCAGCACATCTACGGCGAGCTGGACCCAGGGCGTCCCGTCCGCGGCGACCACCAAGGCCTTGGGACTTCCGAAACGCCGACCCGCGCCGGCGGCGAGCACCAGGCCGGCGATCGCGGGTGCCGCACCTGGTGTTTCGNNCAGGTGGCCCGTAGTGCGCCGCGCGGACTCGGCGCCTCGATGGCCGTCACCGAGGACGGGGACGTCATCGGATCGATATCGGGCGGTTGCGTCGAGGGTGATGCGATCCTGCTGGCGCACGCTGTGCTGGCCGACGGAGAGGCGCGCGCCGCGCGCTTCGGATTCAGCGATGACCGTGCGCATACCGCCGGCTTGGCATGCGGCGGTGAGGTCGACGTCCTCGCATACGTGCTGAGCCCCGACGACGAGATCGTCCAGCGGGCGCTCGCGGCCGCCGGGCGGGACGAGCGGGTGACGCTCGCGCTCGGCCTCGACGGGCAGCACCGCGGCCGCGTCGCCGACGCATCTGTCTTGACCCGGCTGGCGTCCACCGCGGGTCACGAACTCGCCGACTCCGCCCGGCACGGGCAGACACGACCGATCGCGGGCGGGGCATGGCTGGCGCTCGCGCATGCCCCCCGGGCGCGCCTGATCATTGTCGGGGCCGGGGAACACGCCGCCGCCCTCTGTCGTGTCGCGGCGGTCTCGTGCTTTGCGGTGACGGTGTGCGACCCGTGGCCTCTCCTGGTGACCGCGGAGCGCTTTCCCGATGCCTCCGAACTGGTCGTGGCGGACCCGGCGGAGTACCTCGCGCGACTCGCGGCCGACCCCGCCTCGACCGATACCCGCACGGCGGTGTGCGTGCTGTCCCACGACGAACGGGTCGACATCCCGGCACTTCAGGCCGCTCTCGGCATGGATGTCGGGTTCGTCGGCGCGATGGGAGCGCGCAGCACCGTCGCCCATCGGGCTCTGGCTCTGCGCGATCGCGGGGTGAGCGACGACGACCTCGCCCGCCTGCACTCCCCCCTCGGACTCGACCTCGGCGGATCGACCCCGGAGGAGACGGCCGTCGCGATCGTCGCCGAGATCATCGCGGTCGGCAACGGCCGATCGGGCACGCCGCTGCGGAACGCCGCCGGCCCCATCCACGCACACGCGCTGCCCACACCTAGCCCGTCGGCACCAGGCGGCCCGGACGCGCCGGTGCTACGCTCGCGACACTGCGTGTCCTATCAACCATGACCTCCCGGCGATCGTCCATGGACCGAGCCGGTGGCTCAGGGCGGGGACTGCCGCGACTTCACCCGTCACAGCATCCTCGGAGGTCCTCATGTCATTACCCACGCCCGCAGCGGTCGACAAGTCCCAGGCCGGTCTGAACGTCCGCCAGTACCACATCGGCATCGCGCCCGGCGAGGTCTCGTCCGTCGCGCTCCTGCCCGGCGATCCTTTTCGCGTGCCCTTCGTCGCCGAGTTTCTCACGGACGTGCGCGAGGTGGCCCACAACCGCGAGCATCGCACGATGACCGGTTGGTACAGGGGCCGCCACATCACGGCCACCTCGACGGGGATGGGATGCCCCTCGACCGCCATCGCGGTCGAGGAACTCGCGCGGGTGGGCGTCACCTCGTTCATCCGTGTCGGCAGCTCCGCCGGGCTCCAGCCGGGGATAGCGCCCGGTGATCTGCTGGTCAGCGAAGGCAGCTTTCGCAACGACGGAACCACCGAGGCGTATCTGCCGAAGGGATTCCCCGCCGTACCCGACACAGAACTCACGCTCGCCCTGGCACGCCACTCCGAACGCATCGCGAATGCGGCCGGGACGCATTCCTTCCGCGGCATAAGTGCGAGCGACGATGCCTTCTACGCTGAGACGCCCGCGTGGATCGCCGAGCTGAACCGGATGGGCATTCTCAATGTGGAGATGGAGGCATCCGCTCTCTACATCGTCGCCCGCTTGCGGGGGCTGCGGGCGGGCATGGTGTGCGCCGCCTCGAGCAACCTCGTCGACGGAGCGTCACTCTACGACGAGAAGAACTCGGCCCTCAAGGACGGATGGATGCGCAGCATAGAAGCGGCGCTCGAGACCGCGGTCGAGCTCGAGCTGTAGTCCCCGCCGAGGTGTGGGGGGCCGGTGGGACCTGCGTGAAACACTCGCGAAACCGAGTACTGGTTGGATGAGCGCAGCGCTCAAGCCACGCGGAGGGGGGTGTCGATGGACCTGAACACCATCACGAGCTTCCGCCGTGCCACGACGCGGGACGAGCTGGCCCTCGCACCCGGTGAGATGATCCTGGGCGGCGGCACCTGGCTGTTCGGCGTACCGCAGCCGCACGCGACGGGTCTGGTGGACGTGACGACGATGGGGTGGCCCGACCTCGAGGTCACGGAGCGCGGACTGCGCATCGGCGCGACCTGCACGATCGCCGCACTCGTCGCGTTCGCCGAAGCCAGGAGGACGGATGCCGTGGCTCCGGCCGAGTGGACCGCCACCTCGCTCTTTCCCATCGCGGCCAACGCACTGCTCGCCTCGTTCAAGATCTGGAACACCGCCACCGTCGGGGGGAACGTGTGCCGTTCGTTCTCCGCCGGCGCGATGGTCTCGCTCTCCGCGGCGCTCGACGGCGAGGCGGTCATCTGGTCGCCCGACGGGACCGAACGGCGCTCGCCCGTCGCGGCGCTCATGACCGGGAACGGCACCAACGACCTTGCGCGCGGCGAGGTGCTCCGCGCGGTCGATCTCCCCGCACACGCGCTGCGCTCCCGCGCGTCGATGCAGAAGATCGCCCTCGCCGAGCTGGGTCGCTCCGCCGCGGTCGTGACAGGCCGCGTCGACCGTGACGGCGCGAGCGTCTTCAGCATCACCGCGGCGACGCTGACGCCCACCATCCTGCGCTATCCCGACCTCCCCGACGGGGGCGAGCTCACACGCCACATCGCCCAGGCTCAGGGCTTCTATGACGATCCGCTCGGTTCCGCCGACTGGCGCCGCGGGGTCAGCGTCGAGCTCGCTGAGCGCATCCGACGCGAACTCGACGCGGGGGCCGACGCGTGAGGCTCGAGGTCAACGGCTCGCCTCTCGATGCCGAGCCCCGCCCGGGCCAGTGCCTGCGCACGCTGCTGCGCGAACACGGCCACACCGAGGTCAAGAAGGGCTGCGACGCGGGCGACTGCGGGGCGTGCGCGGTCATCCTCGACGGCGACCCCGTGCACTCGTGCATAGTTCCGGCGATGCGCGTCGAGGGCAGCTCGATCACGACCGCCGCCGGGCTCGCCCCCGGCGATGCCCTGCACCCGGTGCAGCAGGCCATCGTCGACAACTTCGCCTTCCAGTGCGGGTTCTGCACGCCCGGTATGAGCGTCACGGCGTCCACGCTCACCGAGGCCGACCT
>DMUE01000079.1 GCA_003476465.1 Microbacterium sp.
CGCTCCGTCGCCGGTCCATCGGGGCCAGCGAGGTCAACGGTGACCGCGCCCTCCGACGCATCGGCTCGCACCCTCCGCGCGGTGACGCCGCGGCGGATCTCGGCCGCTCCCCACCGCCTGGCGGTGGCGGACAGTGTTGCCTCGGTCGCCTGCTGAGGAAGCGTCGCGACGTACGGATGCCGCGACCGCAGCCGGTCGAATCGCACGGTGCCGAGCAGCCGCCCCCGGCACAGGGCGACGCCCGACCGCACGAGATGGGCGCCCGCCAGCAGTTCCTCGGTCGCGCCCGACGCTTCGAGGGCCGACAACGCGGTGGCATGCAAGCCGACCGCGCGCGTGCCCGAAGACGCCATCGTGCGGGATTCGACGACGGATGCTTCGACCCCGTGCCGGGCGAGTTCGGCCGCCAGCAGCATGCCGACGGGCCCAGCGCCGACGATCAGCACGCTATGCACCGGCGCGCCCCGTTCCCGCGCCGACCTCGTGCACCGCGAGCAGGCGGAACGGGGCCGGCCTCTCCACACGCCATCCGGCGGGCACGAGCGCCGACAGCTCCTCCGGCGTCCAGCTGCGTCGGATCGAGCGGAGCCCGTCCGTCCGCAAGAAGGTTCCGGCAGCGAAAGGGCTGATGCCGATCGCGTACGCGGTGTAAGCCAGGCGCGACCGCGCGATATCGGAGTGGACGCAGAGGCGGGTCGCGAGCGCTGCGGAGTCGTCGAGAACCGTCCGCAGTTCGGCGCGGGTCAGGTGGTGCAGCACATGGCTCGACAGCACGACGTCGAAGCGCTCCCCGGATGCGGCCAGCTGCGTGCTGTCGGTCAGTCGGTACTCGATGCCACGGACGGGTCGGGCGGCCCGGGCGACGGCGAGGCTGCGCTCGTCGGGATCGATGCCGACCGCCCGCACGTCGAAGCCGTCCGCCCGTGCGCGACCCACGAGATCGCGGAGGACGTCGCCTCCACCGCATCCGATGTCGAGCAACCGCACGGGGCCCGCGGCGCAGGCCAGCGCGGGCCGGATCCGTGTGCCGTAGACCGTGCCCCACGAAGCGACGAGGCGATTGACGATCGTGAAGCGTTCGAGCGTCGCCTGCAGGCGCTCGGCATCGCACGCGGGGTCGTCCATGAGCTCGCGGAGCTCGTCATCGCGCCGTGCCAGTCCCACCGGTGTCATCCCGCAGCGACCGGTTGCGCGCGCCGTTCTGCATGAGCTGCGGGCAAGACGGCGGCCGGGACCCGCGCGGTGAGCAGAGCGGATTCGACGGTGAGGCCAGGCCCGAAGGCGACTCCCACGGCACGCGCCCCGTCGGAGAGTTCCGGGTCTTCGAGCATCCCCGCCAGGATGAACAGCACCGTCGCGGACGACATGTTGCCGAAGCGGCGCAGCACGTCGCGCGAGGAGTCCAGGGCGTCGCCGGGCAGGCCGAGGGCGGTTTCGAAACGATCCAGGATGCTACGGCCACCGGGATGCACCAGCCACCGGTCGACATGCCCGGCACTCGCGAGCACGGGAGCCAACGCCTCGCGCACCTCGCGGCCGACGATCCGGGGCACCTCGGCCGTCAGCGTCATCTCGAAGCCGTGGTCGCCGATGATCCAGCGCATGTCGTCCTCGCCGGCCTCGGTGAGCGCCGTGGCGAAGCCCTCCAGCTCGAGCGAGGGGGCATCCGTGGGCGGATGCCCGGTGACGACTGCGGCGGCCGCGCCGTCAGCGAAGATCGCGGAGGCGACGATCTGCTCGGGATCGGACGATGCGCGCAGGTGGATGCTGCAGATCTCGCCGCAGACGACGAGCACCACGGCACCGGGCTCGGCGGCACAGATCCGGGCGGCCTGCCGGAGCGCCGGAAAAGCGGCCGCACATCCGACGAAGCCGAGGTGGTCGCGCTCGACGGTCGTCGGCAGACCCAGATCGCGCACCAGCCGGTAGTCCGGGCCGGGGGCGAAGAACCCCGTGCACGAAGCGGTTACGACGTGCGTGACGGCGGATGCCTCGACCGCGGCGCGGGTGAAGGCGTCTCGCGCGGCCTCGGCGAACAGCGGCGGTGCCTCGCGCCGGTACACCTCGTTCCGCAGACCCGTGGGGGGCGAGAGCACCTCTCGGTCGTCCGAGGTGAGGAAAGGCGAAGCATCCGCCGGGTCGCCATCCCGTTCGTCACCCAGTTCGGCGAGCACCGTATGACGCGTCTCGATCGCCGACTGATCGAACGCCGCGCCGATGAGCCGGGCGGTCAACCTGTCGACCTGCGGCTGGAGGAGAAACAGATCTCGGACGGCGGATTGCGTGAGCACGGTTGCCGGGACGGCAGTGCCGATGCCGAGGATGTAGGCGGGCATGTCTCAGAGTAACCAGGCCAGCTCCCGCTGCGGGCCGGGTTGACAAGCGTGGGTTGCTAGGCTGACGTGCAGGCAAGCACGACGGAGGATCATGGCCACTTTCACCGCCGATCTCTATGACGAGCGGGGCGACGCGCTCGACTCGCTCTCGGTCCAACTGCAGGATGTCGGCGGTGTTGCGATCTTCGACGGCCCGATCCGCACCGTCCGTTGCCATCGCGACAACGCGCTCGTGAAGGCGACCCTGCAGACGCCCGGTGCGGGCGCCGTTCTCGTGATCGACGGGGGCGGGTCGCTCGAGTCGGCGCTCGTCGGTGATCAGATCGCCGCGTCGGCGCTGCGCAACGGCTGGGCGGGCATCATCGTGTTCGGCGCCATCCGCGATCGAGAGGCGATCGGTGCGATGGCTTTCGGGGTGAAGGCTCTGGGGTCCAATCCGCGCAAGAGTGCGAAGGACGGGGTGGGAGAGGTCGATGTGCCGGTGCAGATCGCCGGCGTGACTTTCACACCGGGGGCGCACGTCTGGGCGGACCGAGACGGGGTGCTCGTCGAGCGCTGAGCGGTCTGGCCGGCGGGACAGCACATCCGTTCCTGTCGGAGGGACGCCGGTGCGCACGAGCACACGGTGGGAGGCGATCAGTCCAGGGTCGCCCACGACGCCGGGCCCGTCGACCCGGCCGGATACTCCTCGAGCGGCACGCTGCCCTCTCGCCACGCGTCGAGGGCGGGCTGCACGATGTGCCAGCACTGCTCCGCCGCGTCTGCGCGAACCGACAGCGTGGCGTCGCCATCGAGGATTCCCGACAGCACTTCCCCGTAGGCTCTGAGCGCCCCCTCGCCGAGTTCGGCGGTCAGCACCGTCTTCTCGAGCCGGAAGGGATCGTCGGCCCCGTTGACGTTGAGTTCGAGAGACATCCGGTCGGGACCGAGCGTGAACCGGAGGACCGAACCGGGGGCCTCGCCCGCGAAACCCGCCGGCAGGTGGCGCACCGGCCGGAATCGCAGGATGATCTCGGCGTCGCGGGCAGCGAGGGCCTTGCCCGAGCGCAGGGTGAACGGCACGCCCTGCCAGCGCGCGTTGCGCACCTCGCAGGTCAGCTCGGCAAGCGTCTCGGTGCGGCGTGCGGGGTCCACCCCGTCCTCGTCGACATACGACGGTACGGCACGCTCACCGATCATGCCCGCAGTGTAGATCGCGCGGCGCGAGGACTGCCGGGGGTCGTCCGCCCACAGCGACGTCGCCCGCAGTGTTGCGGCCGTCGCATCGCGCAGGTCGACCTCATCGAGGGTCGCGGGTGGTTCCATCGCGACGAAGGCGAGCACCTGCAGCAGGTGGCTCTGGATCATATCGGTCAGTGCGCCGGCGCGGTCGTAATAGCCCGCACGGCCCTCCAGGGCGAGGGACTCGTCGTAGCGGATGACCACCGACTCGACGTTCTCGGCCGACCACACCGGCTCCAGAACACGGTTGGCGAAGCGTGTGCCGAGCAGGTTCAGCACGGTCGAGCGGCCCAGGAAGTGATCGACCCGGAACACCTGGCGTTCGGGGACGAGCTGCGCGAGCACCTCGTTGAGGGCATGCGCGCTCGCCTCATCGACGCCGAACGGCTTTTCCAGCGCCAGGACCGTGCCCTCGGGAAGGTGCACATCGGTGAGGGACCGGCACGCGCGGGCAGCGACGGCCGGGGGAACGGCGAAGTAGAGGGCAAGACGCCCGGGCGCCCCGCTGACGAGCTTCCGGAGGTCTTCGACGCGGGTGATGTCCGCACGCTGGTAGCTCGTCGACCTGACCACGTCGTTCGCCGCGTCCGATCCGCTGGCGGCGAAGGATGCGCGCACGACATCGCGCCAGTGGTCATCGCTCCAGTCCTCCATGCCGGCACCTCGCAGGTGCACACGGCGCCAGTTCTCGCGTGCCAGCAGCTGGCCCAGAGCCGGAAGCAGCAGGCGCGAGGTGAGGTCGCCCGAGGCGCCCAGGATCAGGAGCGTTGTCTCGACCGTCATGCGCCCCACCCTAGCCGGGACGACTCTCTCAGGCCCGGCTGGCACAATCGGGACGGTGACGACCCCTATCGCCGACTACGCCATGCTCAGTGACACCCGAACCGCTGCCCTCGTATCGCGGGACGGGAGCATCGACTGGCTGTGCGTTCCCCGCTACGACTCCGCGTCGATCTTCGGCGCGCTGCTCGGAGACGATCAGCACGGATGCTGGAGCCTGCGTCCCCTCGACATGACGGCGACCGCGACGCGGCGATACGACGGCGAGACCTTCGTGCTGGTCACCCGCTGGGAGAGCGCGGACGCCGTCGCCGAGGTGTGGGACTTCATGCCGCATGGGTCGCCGGGGATCGCGCTCGTTCGCCGAATAGTCGGTGTCCGCGGCTCAATGGTGTTCACCCAGTCGATCACTCTGCGATTCGACTACGCGCGGGCGGTGCCGTGGGTGCGGCAGGCGGGCGACGACGACAACCCGGCGCTGCTGGCGGTCGCCGGCCCCGACGCCGTCATAATTCGCGGCTCGCGCGTGCGACCGACCGGGCGCAGCCATCGCGGGACTGTATCCGTGGGTGAGAGTGAGCACCTCGACCTGACGTTGTCGTGGTTCGTCTCCTATGAGGAGGCGCCGGAGGCACTGGATGTCGACCATGAACTCGCCGAGACGACCCGATGGTGGACGCAGTGGGCGTCTCGTATCGAGCACCAGGGACCCCATCACGCCGAGGTCGTGCGCTCACTGCTGGTGCTGCGCGCTCTGAGTCACCGCGACACCGGCGGTATCGTCGCCGCGGCCACGACGTCTCTCCCCGAGCATTTCGGGGGATCACGGAACTGGGACTACCGCTACGTCTGGCTGCGCGACGCCGCCCTGACGCTCGAAGCCCTCATCCGTCACGGTTTCTTGCGCGTCGTCGAGCGATGGCGGGCGTGGCTGGTGCGCGCGATCGCAGGAGACCCCGCCGAGCTGCAGATCATGTACGGCTTGGGTGGTGAGCGCGACCTGTACGAGCGCGAACTCGACAGCCTCCCGGGCTACGGGGGCGCCACGCCGGTCCGGGTCGGAAACGGCGCGGCCCACCAGTTCCAGGCGGACGTCATCGGCGAAGTCATGGTGGCGCTCGATGCGGCGCGGCTCGCTGGGCTACCCGAATCTGCGGAGTCGTGGCCGCTGCAACGGACACTCCTCACCTACGTCGAAGAGAACATCGATCGCCTCGACAACGGAATCTGGGAGATCCGTGCGCAACCGCGCATGTTCACCCATTCACGCGTGATGATCTGGGCGGCGTTCGATCGGGGCATCCGTGCCGTACGCTCGGCGGGGCTGGACGGGCCCGCGGAACACTGGGAACACCTGCGCGATCGCATGCGGCAGGAGATCGAGGAGCAGGGGGTGGATCCGCAGGGCGGGTTCTTCGTCCAGCACTACGGCACAGCAGAGGTCGACGCCTCCCTCCTGTTGCTGCCGCAGGTGGGATTCTGCGCCCCCGACGACCCGCGGATGCTCGCCACCGTCGCCGAGCTGGAGCGCACGCTCCTGCACGATGGGTTTCTGTTGCGGTATCGGACAGAGAGCGGCGTGGACGGCCTCGAGGGCACCGAGCATCCCTTTCTCGCGTGCTCGTTCTGGCTGGTGCAGCAGTACGCCGCCTCCGGCCGCGGTTCGGACGCCGCAGCCCTGATGGACCGCCTGTGCGCGCTCGCCAACGACGTGGGGCTTCTGTCAGAGGAGTACGACGTCGAGGGCCGCCGCCACGCCGGGAACACGCCACAGGCGCTCTCGCATCTGGCGCTGGTGGGGGCGGCGGATGCGCTCGTCGGTCACTACGGGCGATCCGAAGCCCGCCAGCTATCCTGATCTGACCGGTCGTTCGAACGGAAGGACGGGTGGTTTCACCACAGAAGTTGACGCGCCGGGCCGCAATTGCCGGCTACGCCGTACTCGGCGAGCCAGCGGGTCAGGCGAGGTCTCAGGCGCCGAGGGCCTCGCGGAGCTTGACCCGCGCACCCATCCGCAGGAGCGAGTTCTCGTAGATCTTCGCTCCGACGAAGATCGCGGCGATGCAGGTTGCGACCAGGATGGCGAGCGAGAGCAGCGGCTCCCACCACTGCGCCTCGCCGAGGAAGAGGCGCAGAGGCATGCCGACGGGTGCCGAGAACGGCACGTACGACATGATGCCGACCACCAGCGGGTTGTCGTTGAAGAAGATCACGAGGAAGTACGGCGCCATGATCAGCATCGTCAACGGCGTGGTCGTCGATCCGATGTCCTCTTGACGTGAGACCATCGCCGCCGCCGCGGCGAACAGCGACGCGAGCAGGATGAACCCGAAGAAGAAGAACACCGCGAACCAGGCGATGGGTCCGCCGAGACCCTGCAAAAGTGCCGTCTGGCCCGTGACGGTGAGCCCGATCACGGCGATCGCCGTGAGTCCGAGGATCTGCGCCATCGCGAGCACCGTGTTGCCGATGACCTTGCCGGCCAGCAGGGCGCGGGTCGGAATGGCCGAGATGAGGATCTCGACGACGCGGGTCTGCTTCTCTTCGACGACGCTCTGCGCGATCGTGCCACCGAAGAGCGACGCGGCGAGCAAGAACACCGCGCCGAAGCCGATCGCAACGAGAAAGCGGAGCGCTCCGCCCGTCTCGTCCGGTTCGAGCAGTTCGACCGGGGGCGTCTCGGCCAGCATGAGCAGCAGGTTCGTGGGCACGGAGGATTCCGCGATCAGGGCGAAGCCGACCGGCGAGGACGGGTCGCCGACGATCACCGCATCGACCGATCCGTCGCGCACGAGGTCCTCGGCAGCGGCGCGGTCGGGGGCGTTCGTGATGTCGAGCCCCGCCACCCCCTCCACCTGAGACGCGGCGTCGGGCGTGACGGCGACGGGGACACCCGAGGTGTCGCTTGCCGTGAACCCGCCCCAGATCACGCCGGCGAGGGCGACGAGGAACAGGATCGCGGTCGAAATGACGAAGGCCTTCGACCGCAGCTTCGAGCCGATCTCACGCTCCGCAACGAGCCAGACACCCTGCGCGGCGGAGGGCGCGGGTGCCGCGGTACGCGTGGGACGGTTGGGGGAGACGGAAGTGCTCACTGGATGACCTCCGTGAAGATCTGGGCGAGAGTCGGATGTTGGGGGGCGAAGCTTGTCACGTCGCCGCGCTCGACGGCGCGGCGCAGGACGACCTGAGCGGTCTCGTCGCTGTCGACGTCGAATTGGGCGTAGCCGCCGTCGAACTCGACGATCGAGACACCCGCCACCTCGCGCACCCAGCCGGCGTCGCCCGCGGAGACGAGTTCGTAGCGGTGCGCGGAGTGCTGGGCGCGGAGGGCATCGCGGCTGTCGGCTGCTCGGATGGTGCCGCCGGCGATGATCACGAGGTCGTCACACAGCCGTTCGACAACGTCGAGCTGGTGCGACGAGAACAGCACCGCGGAACCCGCCGCCGCGCGCGCCTGGAGCACACCCGCCACCACGTCTACCGCGAGGGGGTCGAGGCCGGAGAAGGGCTCGTCCAGGATGAGCACCTCGGGATCGTGCACGAGCGCGGCGGCGATCTGCGCGCGCTGCTGATTGCCGAGCGAGAGGGTCTCGATGTTGTCGTTCAGGCGCTCGC
>DMUE01000105.1 GCA_003476465.1 Microbacterium sp.
AGCAGGATCTGACGAATCCCATTTTCCGCAGTGCCCAATTGCGTACTGAAGCACGCAGTGCGGCGGGGGCCGACGTATGGCGGGACCCGCGGGAGGACGGGGAGTTGCCCGATGCCTACATTGCTATGGGGCAGACGGCTGAGAATGTGCAGCAGCTGCTGGGAATGTCGCGCGAAGAGCAGGACGCCTTCGCGGTCCGCAGCCAGAATCTTGCTGAAGCGCAGATCGCCTCTGGATTCTGGGCTCGCGAAATAACTCCCGCAACCCTGTCCGATGGAACCGTAGTCTCCCGGGATGACGGCCCCCGCCCTGGCGTAACTTTTGAGGGCATCAGCCAGCTGCAGCCGGTCTTCCGCCCTGACGGCACAGTGACCGCGGGAAACGCGTGCGCCCTCAACGACGGGGCAGCGGCCCTCATCGTGATGAGCGACGCCAAGGCCAAGGACCTGGGACTGACTCCCTTGGCACGGATCGTTTCGACTTCGGTGACCGCCCTGTCGCCGGAGATAATGGGCCTGGCACCCGTAGAGGCGATCCCGGCGGCACTGACCAATGCGGGACTGACGATCGACGACATCGATCTGTTCGAGATCAATGAGGCATTCGCGGTGCAGGCTCTGGGATCAGCTCAGCGCCTTGGCATCTCGATCGACAAACTCAACGTCAACGGCGGCGCGATAGCCGTCGGTCACCCCTTCGGCATGACCGGGGCGCGGATCACCACGACCTTGATCAACTCGCTGCAGTGGCACGACAAGCAATTCGGCGTCGAGTCGATGTGTGTCGCGGGCGGCATGGGGATGGCGATGGTGATCGAGCGGCTTTCCTGAGCCAACGGATCGCGCCGCTCCGGGCGGGTTCTTCCGGTCGGGTCCACACAGTGAGATGTTCAGCGAACGAAGCGAACCTCGGTGATCGTCTCACCGAGGAACGGCTCCTCATGCGAGGCGCCGTCGAGGGTGAATCCGTTGCGGTGGTAGAAGCCGTGGGCCCGGGGGTTGTCATCGGCGACCCACAGGTAGACCTTCTCCTCGGCGGGCACTACGGCATCGAACAGCCGCTGCCCGATGCCGGTGCCGTGCCAGGCGGCCAAGAGGTAGAGGAAGTAGAGCTCGCGGGGCCGAGGCGCATCTTCATCGCGCGCGGGACCGGCCCCGGCGAAGCCTACGATCTCGCCGTTGACCAGCGCGGCGTACTGCACATAGTCGGGACCCTGGTTCATCCAGTGCGTCCACAGCTCGGCCATCCGCCGGGCCGAAACGCTCTCGAGCGCAGCGCGGCTGATCAGGTGGTCGTAGGTTTCATGCCAGCAGGTGGCGTGTACCCGCCCGAGGGCCTCGGCGTCCACATCGCGGACAGGACGGACGACGATGTCGGTCTGGAGCTCGGCTTCCATGGCGAGACTCTACGTCAGCGGACGCGCCGGGCGAAATCGGGGAATCGGCGGTGCCCGGACAACACTCCTCCACAAGACCGCGCCCTGCCGGGGTCTCCGGCGGACGCGGACGTAGGCTGAGGGAATGCCGCAGCTCGAGCCGGATCATGCATCGTCCGGGCGGGCGGATGCCCGCGAAGCCGAGGCCGTACGCCTCGCCGAAACGTGGGTCGCCGAGTCCGCGGAGACGGCGGTCGACCCATCGGCACGGCGCCTCGCCGGCATCCTCGGAGACCGCAACGGCTTGCCCTTCACGGTTGGTTTCGTCGACGGCGTGCTGCGTCCGGAGAGTCTTGTGGCTGCGGCATCCCACCTGCATCGTGTCGCCCCGCTGGTCCCCGACTTCTTGCCCTGGTACCTGCGTGCCGCGATGCGCGTTGGGGGACAGGTGGCGCCCGCACTGCCGAACCCCGTCGTACCGATCGCGCGGCGCGTGCTGCGCGAGATGGTCGGGCACCTCATCGTCGATGCCCGACCGGCGAAGTTGGGCCCCGCGATCGAGCGCCTGCGTGCCGACGGTTCGCGTCTGAACCTCAATCTTCTCGGCGAGGCGGTGCTCGGTGAGACCGCGGCCCGCCGCCGGCTCGAGGGGATCCACGATCTTATTCGGCGACCGGACGTCGACTACGTCTCGGTCAAGGTGTCGGCGATCGTCGCGTCCGTCTCCCTGTGGGCCTTCGACGACACGGTCGAGCGCGTCGTCGAGCGCCTGCTGCCGCTGTACCTCAGCGCCGCGGCGAACGGCACCTTCATCAACCTCGACATGGAGGAATACCGCGACCTCGATCTGACGATCGCGGTCTTCACGCGACTGCTCGAGGACCCCCGGCTCGCCGGACTGGAGGCGGGGATCGTGCTGCAGGCCTATCTTCCCGACGCCCTCCCGGCCCTGCGCGAGCTGACCGCGTGGGCTCGCGTGCGGGTCGCCGGGGGTGGTGCGCGAATCAAGGTCCGACTGGTGAAGGGCGCGAACCTGGCCATGGAGCGGGTGGAGGCCGTCATGCACGGGTGGGCTCTCGCCACCTACGACAGCAAACTCGACACCGACGCGAACTATCTGCGCTGCCTCGACGAGGCCCTGCGCCTCGAGGCGACGGCCGCGGTGCGGATCGGGGTGGCCGGGCACAACCTGTTCGACATCGCCTACGCGTGGTTACTCGCCGGAGAGCGCGGGGTGCGCGCCGACGTCGACGTGGAGATGCTGCTCGGCATGGCGCAGGCGCAGATCGCGGCGGTGCAGCGCACGGTTGAGCGTGACGGGGGACAGGTTCTGCTGTACGTCCCGGTGGTCCGGCCCGATGAGCTCGACGTCGCGATCGGCTATCTCGTGCGCCGGCTGGAGGAGAGCGCGTCGAGCGAGAACTTCCTGTCCGCGGCCTTCGATCTGCACCACGAGCCGGCGCTGTGGCAGCGCGAACGGGCTCGGTTCGAGGCATCCGTTGCTCGTTCGTCCGATCCCTCCCTGACGCTCGGACCGCGCCGGCGGTCACAGCCGCCGCGGGTCGCGCGCACTTCGGCCGTCGACGTGGATCTGGACGAGACGCTGCCCGCCATCCGCCGCCCCGCGGCACCCGAAACCGCGACCCAGGCCGATGCGGGGCTCACGCAGGTCGTGCTCGGAATCGCCGAGGGTGCCAACGCGGGAACGCTCGGCGACATGAACGCGCTGGCCCCGACACCGTTCGGCTTCAGAGAGGACGTCGTCGAGACGGCGTTCTACGCCCCACGCGAGAAGGCGACGGATGCCTCGGCGCCGGGCTTCTCCAACACCGCGGACTCCGACCCGGCCCTGCCCGAAACACGTGCCTGGGCCGCGCAGGTGCTGGCGCGGGTGCCCGCCTCGGAGGCCGGGATTCGCACGATCCTCGCGGCCCGGATCACCTCGGCCGCGGATCTCGACACGGTGATCGCACGCACCCGAGAAGCCGGTACCGCCTGGGGCTCGCGCTCGGCCGCAGAACGCGCCGCCGTCCTGGCGCGGGCGGCCGCGGTGCTCGAGGCTCGGCGCGGAGACCTGATCGAAGTGGCCGCATCCGAGACCGGCAAGGTCTTCGCCGACGCAGACGTCGAGGTCAGCGAGGCCGTGGACTTCGCCCGTTACTACGCGGATTCGGCGCGTGA
>DMUE01000074.1 GCA_003476465.1 Microbacterium sp.
CGGGTGAGCCCGGCGCGCACGACGCAGATGACCAGGAGCAGCCAGCCGAACCCGCCCAGGGTGAAGCTCTCGAACATCGAGTCGACGAGCAGGGTGATCAGCACGAGCGGCGTCCACGCGTAGAGCACCGACCGCCGACTGCTCGCGACGAGCCAGGCGCGGAATAGGGCGAGCGCGCAGACCGTGATGAAGAGCAGGAACCCGACCCATCCGGTCTGGAGCAGAACATCGAAGTAGGCGTTCAGGGCTGTCGCGTGGTTCTCGTTCGTGATGATGTTGATCGATGCGAACGGGAACTCGCTCGTCGGCCACGGCCCGAACCAGCCCCAGCCCTGGATGGGGCGGAATCGGACGTAGATCAAGAGGGTGTCCCACAGCTCGGCACGCGTCGCGAAGTCCGACCCCGCGTTCAGCAGGGCGACGATGCCGCGCCGGAATGCGTAGGCGAACAGTCCGCCGAGCACGACGATGATCAGCAGGCCGATCTGCACCGTGCGCCGCTGCACAGCCGGCGCATGGCGCACGAGGGCGAGGGCCCCGGTGGCCGCTGCTGCGGCGAGGGCGAGCACGAAGACCGTGGGGGATGCCGAGAGCACGGCCAGCAGGCCCGCCAGAACGACGGAGAAGACGGCGAGCCCGCGCGGGACAGATCGTGTGCGCCATTCGATCACGAACGTGATCAGGGCGATGACCGCGACGAACCCGAGCATGTTGCGGGTGCCGAAGATGCCCTGCACCGGGCCCCCGAGCGCGATGTTGCCCTGGATGCCGAGAAAGCGGATGGGGAGATCGAGCAGCACGCCGGACAGGATCTCCAGCACCAGCGAGGCCGACAGCAGAACCCGGAGCGTATCGCCCAGCGCCCGCACGGTCTGCAACGTGTCGCGCATATGGCCGACCACGATCGCAAGGAACGCGGGTGCGGCGAGGATGAGCCATCCGAGGAGCGTTCGAACCGTGCCGGTGCTCCACACGGCGGTCACGGCCAGCCATACGAAGAACAGCACGAGCGTGATGGGCAGCAGGCGCACCAGGGCGAGCTCGCTCCGGCGGCGCACGAGCATGGCTGCCCCGACGATGCACAGCCCCACGACGATCGTGGCGTACGTGACGGTGCTCGCCGTGCGCTGAATCGCAAAGGAGGACGCCATGGCCCCGAACACGGCGAGGGTGAAGGCTCGCGCCAGCGCAGCGGAATCGAGCGCATCCCATGCCCACTCGAGCAGCGGATGTCGCGGCACCCGCCCCGCGTCGTTCACGGGCCGATCCGCTCGACCTGCTCGCCGCGCTCCGTCGTGAGACGGCGCTCGGTCGGGCCCTCGCCCAGGAGCGGCGACTGCCCGATCTTGTGGGACAGCATGACGACGAAAAGCCATCCCCACTCCGACAACGGCCGCGACTCGGCCACGCCCTGGACGAGCAGCACCGTCATCACCAGGGCCGGCAGCAGCGTCAGCGCCTGGTACGGCCGGTCTGCCGTGAGGTCCCACCGCGGGCGGTCGATCGCGAAGAACCAGGCACGCCAGATCAGCGCCGCGTAGGTCAAGACCAGCAGGCCGAGTCCGACCGCTCCGAGCTGGAAGAAGGCGTCGAGCCACATGTCGTGGGCGTGGAACACGGTCAGGTCGTTGACGACGATCCATGCGTCGAACTCGGGCACCCACGGCAGCCAGGGGGTCGAGAAGCCCCAGCCGAGCACGGGATGCTCGATCGCGCGGGCCCACACATCGTTCCAGATGCCCTCGCGGCCGGTGAGATCGCTCGACTTGCCCAGCAGGCCGAGGATCTGGGTGCGAGCGAGCCATACGGCCAGGGCGCCGCCGAGCCCGACGATCGCATAGGCGACGTAGAACTTGGTGCGCTCGCCCGGACGCTTCGTCGTGCGCATGAGCAGTGCCGAGGCGAGCACGACCGCGACGGCGACGGCGGCAAGCCACACCGTGCCCGAACTCGACCGCCACAGCAGGAAGGCCGACAGGGCGATCCATCCGTACAGCAGCGTCGTGCGCGGTGCGCCCGAGGCGATGCGGATCGCGAACACGATGATCGCCAGCAGGGCCGCGACGGCGAGCAGATGGGCGTTGCCGACGATGCCCTGGATGCGCCCTCCGTCGAACAGATTGTTGCGGGACCAGTCCAGCTCGGTGACGATGTCGCCGTCCCAGAGGAGGAAGTTCGGCAGGATCGGATGTCGCACGATGAGCGACACCCAGAGCTCGAACAGGATCGACAGCGCCATGACCCATTTGAGCGCGGAGGCGATCGCGCGGACGAGCTCGCGCCAGGTCAGGACGCTGGCGACGAAGAGCCCCTGAAGCGTCGTCGCCGCCAGCAGGACCCAGGTGAGCACGGTCGCGTCGCGCCAGGTCGACCAGATGACGGATGCTCCGGCCCAGGCGACGTACGCGAGCGGCAACCAGGGCAACTGACGCCACGCGATAGCCGGACGCAGCACACTCCAGAGCACCCCGCTCACGAGCGTCGTCGCGCAGACGAGGATCACCAGGCCCACGGCGCCGATCAGGTTGAACCAGAAGGTCGTCGCGAGAGCCGTGAACAGGATGAAGATGGTGTAGCCGCGCAGCAGCAGGCGCCCCGTCGACTCGCGTACCGGAGCCGCGGGAGGTGCGGCGATCGGGTGTCGCGTGTGGACGGCCATGGTGTTTTCAGGGTACCGGCATCGGCGCCGCCGTCCGCGGCGCGAGGATTTCGGGGCGAGAGGAGGATGCCGGGGGCTCCTGGGTCCTCCTCTCGCGCTGAACTCCTCACGTCCGCGCCAAGGCAAGGTGCGAGCCCGCCCGTTCTAGGCTGAATCCCATGCTCGTACCGCTCTCGAACGTCCCGCGCGACTATGCCTGGGGCTCCCGCGAAGCCATCGCTCGGCTGCAGGGCCGACCGGCGGCGTCGAGCCCCGAGGCCGAGCTGTGGTTCGGGGACCATCCCGGCGCTCCCGCGCTCGTCGGGGACGGCTCGGGACGCTCGCTCGACGCGTGGATCGCGCAGGAGGGCCCCGCCCACGGCCTGTCGTCGCCGCTGCCGTTCCTGCTCAAACTGCTCGCGGCCGAGTCGCCCCTGTCGATTCAGGCGCACCCGACCATCGCCCAGGCGCGGGAGGGGTTCGCGCGGGAGGAGCGGGCGGGGATACCGCGGGATGCCCCGCACCGGAACTACCGCGACGACAATCACAAGCCCGAGGTCATCGTCGCGATCGAGGGCGATTTCGAGG
>DMUE01000010.1 GCA_003476465.1 Microbacterium sp.
CTCGAGGCCCACGCCCCGCGCTGATGCGACCCGAGCGGATGCCGTCGCTCAGCGCCGCGCGATCACCTCAGCGCCCGGAGACGATGTCGGCGAGGTGCGCGAACCTCGAGGTCCGCGCAGACCTGCCGGTGGCTTCGGCGCGGTCGGCCGCGCGGTACGCGGCGTAGATGCCCTGCACGGCGAGCCAGCGCAGGGGCTCGACCTCCCAGCGCCGCGCGCGATGCCCGACCCAGGGCAGCCGCGAGATGTCGGTGTCGCGGCGAAGGACCAGATCGGCGAGCGTGCGGCCCGCCAGGTTGGTCGCCGTCACCCCGGTGCCGACGTACCCGCCGGCCCAGCCGAGCCCGGTGGCCGCATCCACCCCCACGGTCGCCGCCCAGTCGCGGGGCACGCCCAGCACGCCCGCCCATGCGTGCGCGATCGGAACGTCGGCGGCCGGGGGGAAGAACTCGCGCAGCAGGGCGGTGAGCGCGGCGATCGTGCGCTCCTGGGTGNNGCGCAGGCAGAGGCTCGGTCGCGATCATCGACGAGTTCATCGGCAGCACTGCGCGGTGCTGGCCTTTCAGGTCGGGAGTGAACCCCTCCGTGGCGCGCAGCACGAACGAGGCGGTCACGGTGCCGCGATCGGTGAACGCGCGACCGGGCGTGATCTCGGTCACGTGCGTGTGCTCGTAGATCGGCACGCCCTGGCGCTCCACGACGGCGGCCAGCCCGCAAGCCAGCTTCGCCGTATGCAGGCGCGCGGCATGCGGATGCCACACCCCGCCGATCGCGTCCGCGACGGCGATCCGCGCAGAGGTGGCCGCGGCATCCCATTCCTCGAGGTCTGTGTCCGGCCACGTGCGCTCGTCCGCCGCGAATGCGCGGAGCCTGGACAGCTGTGCGGGGCTCCGGGCGATGTTCAGCTCGCCGCCCTTGACGATGTCGGCATCGATCCCCTCGCGCGAAGCGACAGCGACGACCTCGTCCACGGTGTCGTTGAGGGTGCGCTGCTGCGCGATCGCGGCATCCCGCCCGTGCGTCTTCGCATACTGCTCGCGCCCGCCGGTCACCGAGTTCGTCAGCCAGCCGCCGTTGCGGCCGGAGGCGCCGAACCCGGCGAAGCGCTGTTCGAGCACCGCGATCCGCAAGTCGGGCTGGGCGCGCTTCAGGTAGTACGCGGTCCACAGTCCGGTGTAGCCCGCGCCGACGATGCAGACATCGACATCGAGCGAACCAGGCAGCGCCGGTCGCGGCGACGGAGCACCACCGAGCTGCGCCCACCAGAACGAGACGGCGCCGTTGACCGTCACGCTGCGGATCCGGAGGTCAGGCGCAGCGCGGCCCAGACTTCGGCCCGCGCGGCGAAGGAGCCGAGGTCGACTTCGAGAGCGCGTTCGGCAGCCGCGATGCGCGCTCGGACGGTATGCCGGTGCACCCCTATGGCGCGGGCGGTGGCCTCGTGCGAACAGTCGTTCGCGAGCCACACCCGGATGGTCTCGAGCAGCGCAGTGCCCTGATCCTGGTCGTGGTGCACCAGTGGGGCCAGTACGGCCGCAGCCACGGTCCGCACCTCGGGCGACGGGGGGACCGACAGCACGCCGCTGCGGGCGATGTCGGCGAAATGACTGACCCGCGGGCCGCCGCGGTCGCGAGCGAGCTGAGCCTGGTCGGTCCCGGTCGCGAATGCGTCGTACCCGACCGGATCCGAGACGCCTATACGCTCATCGAAGCGCTCCGCGAACTCTTCGAGCAGAGCCGCGTCCGAAACGGCGACCACGAGCACGAGGCCGTCGTCGCCGCGCCCGAAGAAGAGCCCGCCGTGCCGATCATCCGCGCGCAGCTCGAGCCACTCCCGGACGGCGTCGCGGCGTCCTGCGGCCGCATCGGTCATGGCCACCAGGAGGGGCGCTGCCGGCAGCCCGCCCCAGAGATCGCGGGCGACACGACGAGCGAGGGCGGGGTCGTTACCCAGCAGGGAGTGCACCAGTCCCGCGCGCAGGAGCGTCCGCGCGCGATCGAGCCCCTGCTGCTGCTCGAGCGCGAGCCCGGCCATCGCGACGACGGCGGTCACGACGCCACGGCCCTCCTGGTCGAGATCGCCGGCGGTCATGGCGATCACGCCGCGCAGGTGCCCGCCGCGCCCCAAGGTCTGCAGCGTGAAGGGCATACCGCCGATGCGCAGTGACGACGCCGCACGGGCGCCCCGGCGCAGCACGACGCCGACTTCGGTGCCCAGCTCCTCGGCGACGTCGGGGTCGAGTGCCGACGGATGCTCGCGCGTCAGCGTCCCCGCGGCGTCGTACATGCCGACCCATGCGTCGAGCTGGCGCGCGAGTTCGGCGAGCGTCGCGCCCAGCCCATCGGGGCGGAGAGCGGCGAGCGAGATGGCCTTCTGCGCGGCGAGCGCCCAGCTGCGCCGCGCGTACGACTGCGCGGCGATCGCCTCGGCGCCCGCGCGGGCCACCGCGATGAACGGTGTGCGATACGGGACTTCGAAAAGCGGCATCCGCGCGTCACGGCACGCTTCGGCCAGCACGGGCGGGATGCCGTCGCGCACGACCTCGGTGCCGAAGCCGAGTCCGACGACCCCGCGTGCGGACAGGCGCCGCACGTAGGCGCGGTACATGTCGGGATCGTCTTCCGCACCCTGGAACTGGGTGCCGGTGGTCAACAGGGCGAGGCCCTCGGACAGGAACGGCGTCGGGTCGGCGAGGTCGGAACTGTGCACCCAGCGGATCGGCGCATCGAGCGCTCCGTCGCCGAGATCGGCGGGTTCGCCCTCCAGGCGCAAGTGCAGATCGCGTCGACCCAGCAGTGCGCGCAGGGTGGGCGCGTCGGCCGTCGTCGCCATGCGGGTCTCCGATCGATGTACGGGAAGTACGGTTGCTACCCCCAGAATGTACATCGCGGCGCGTGCGGCCGCGGCATCCTTCCCCCTACGCTCGCGACCATGAGCACGACTGCCACCGACACCCTGACGGCTTCCTCCCCTCTCGGCGGACCCACGCTTCCGCAGGAGCGGCGCATGGTCACGAGCATCCCCGGGCCGCGCTCGCAGGAGCTGCTCGCCCGCAAGGCTGCGGCGGTCGCCGCGGGCGTCGGGCACACCGTTCCGATCCAGGCCGTCGCCGCGGGCGGCGGAGTCGTGGTGGACGCGGACGGCAATTCGCTCATCGACCTCGGCGCCGGCATCGCGGTCACCACGCTCGGCAACGCGCACCCCAAGGTGGTCGCGGCCGTGCAGGAGCAGGTCGCCCAGTTCACCCACACCTGCTTCATGGTCTCGCCGTACGAGTCCTACGTCGCCGTCGCCGAGGCGCTGAACCGCATCACGCCGGGCGCGCACGCGAAGAAGAGCGCGCTGTTCAACTCGGGCGCCGAGGCGGTCGAGAACGCGGTGAAGATCGCCCGCAAGTACACCAAGAAGCAGGCGGTCGTCGCGTTCGACCACGGCTACCACGGCCGCACGAACCTCACGATGGCGCTGACGGCCAAGAGCATGCCGTACAAGAGCGGCTTCGGGCCGTTCGCCGCCGAGGTCTATCGTGCGCCGATGTCGTACCCGTTCCGCGATGGGCTGAGCGGGGCGGATGCCGCGAAGAAGGCCATCTCGGTGATCGAGAAGCAGATCGGGGCGGATAACCTCGCCGCGATCATCATCGAGCCGATTCAGGGCGAGGGCGGCTTCATCGTCCCCGCCGACGGCTTCCTTCCGGCGCTCGTGAACTGGTGCCGGGCGAACAACGTTGTCTTCATCGCCGACGAGGTGCAGACCGGCTTCGCCCGCACGGGCGCGATGTTCGCGAGTGAGCGCTTCGGCATCGTGCCCGACCTGATCACGACCGCAAAGGGCATCGCCGGGGGGCTTCCGCTGGCCGCCGTGACCGGTCGCTCCGAGATCATGGACGCCTCGCACGCCGGCGGACTCGGCGGCACGTACGGAGGGAACCCGATCGCATGCGCGGCGGCGATCGCCGCGATCGACGCCTTCGAGAGCGACGGACTCATCGAGCGTGCGAACGAGCTCGGCGCGGTCCTGACCGAGCGCCTCGCCGAGATCCAGGCCGCGGATCCGCGCCTGGGCGACATCCGCGGGCGGGGCGCGATGGTCGCCGCCGAGTTCGTCGATCCGGCGACGGGCGAGCCGGATGCCGGCCTCACCGCCGCTGTCGCGAAGGCGTGCATCGCCGAAGGCGTCATCGTGCTCACCTGCGGCACGTACGGCAACGTGATCCGCTTCCTCCCGCCGCTCTCGATCTCCGACGATCTGCTCCGCGAAGGCCTCGACGTCGTCGCCGCCGCGCTGAGCGCTGCATGAGTCATCCGCGCAGGACCCGGTGGGGGGGCCGGGACCGGCGCGGTCTGGGTATTTCCCCGCACATCGAGCAAAGGAGCCGACATGGTCGGGCTGAACCGTGATGTCGTGATCGTGGGAGCTGGCGCCGCCGGGTTGACAGCTGCCAACGAGCTCAAGAAGGCGGGGTTCTCGGTGGCCGTGCTCGAGGCGCGCGACCGCGTCGGCGGGCGCCTGCACACCGACGTCATCGACGGCGCGATGCTCGAGATCGGCGGACAGTGGGTCTCACCAGACCAGGACGCCCTGATCGACACCGTGGCCGACCTCGGCCTCGAGACGTTCAGCCGCTACCGCGAGGGCGACAGCGTCTACATCGGCCCCGACGGCGTCTCCAGGCGCTTCACGGGTGAGATGTTCCCCGTCTCGGCCGCGACCGGGCGCGTGATCGCAGAGATCACCAACCGGCTCGACGCGATGGTGGCCGAGATCGACCCCGACCGTGCCTGGGCGCACCAGAACGCGGCCGAGTGGGACTCGATCTCGTGGGATGCCTGGCTGCGGACGCAGACCGACGATGATGAGGCGGTGCGTAACCTCGCGTTCGCGACCGGACCCGCGATGCTCACCAAGCCGACCCACTCGTTCTCGCTCCTGCAGTCGCTGCTGATGGCGGCATCCGCCGGCGCGTACTCGCACTTGGTGGACGCCGACTTCATCCTCGACAAGCGGGTCGTCGGCGGACTCCAGCAGGTGCCCCTGCTCCTTGCCGAGCGCCTCGGCGAGGACGTCTTCCTCGAGCAGCCGGTGCGCACGCTCGAGTACGGCGACAGCGGCGTGACCGCGATCGCAGACGGCATGACGGTGCGGGCCCGGTTCGCGATCCTCGCCCTGCCGCCGAACCTCTACCCCCGCATCTCGTTCGTCCCCGCCCTGCCGCGCCTGCAGCACCAGATGCATCAGCACCTCTCGATGGGCTTCGTCATCAAGGTCCACGCCGTCTACGACCGTCCGTTCTGGCGCGAGCAGGGTCTGTCGGGCACCGCGTTCAGCCCGTACGAGCTCTCGCACGAGGCGTACGACAACACCAACCACGGAGACGAGCGCGGCACGCTGGTTGGCTTCGTCTCCGACCGCCTCGCCGACGACGTGTTCTGCATCTCGGCCGAGGAGCGCAAGGAGCGCATCCTCGAGTCGCTGTCGCACTACTACGGACCGGAGGCGAAGAACCCGATCGTCTACTACGAAAGCGACTGGGGCGCTGAGGAGTGGACCCGCGGAGCCTACGCGGTGAGCTTCGACCTCGGCGGCCTCCACCGCTACGGCGCCGACCTCCGCGAACCCGTCGGCCCGATCCACTTCGCCTGCAGCGACATGGCCGGCGCCGGCTACCAGCACGTCGACGGCGCGATCCGCATGGGGCGACTCGCCGCATCGAACATCATCGAGGAGGCCCGCGCATGAGCGGTCACATCGTCGTCGGCTACACAGCCACCGAAGCCGGAGAGGATGCCGTGGCCCTCGGTGCGCGCCTGGCCGCGGCATCCGGATCCGAGCTCGAGGTGGTGGTCGTGCTCCGGGCGTCACCCATCTCCCGAACGTGCGGTTCGCCGACTCGTTCGCCGAGGGCCTCGTGGCAGCCGCCGACGAGTTCGGCGCGTCGCACATCGTCGTGGGCGCCGCCAACGGCGGGATCCGGGGCCGACACCGGCTCGGATCGGTCGCGACCGAACTGCTGCACTCATCCCACGTGCCCGTCGTGCTCGCGCCGGAGGGCTCGCGGCGCATCGACCCCGCCACCGGCGTGACCCG
>DMUE01000106.1:0-664 GCA_003476465.1 Microbacterium sp.
CGCCGCCGTCGTCGTCCCGATCGTCGGCGCTGTCGCGGCATTCCAGGTCGGGGCGGGCACCGGGTCGCGCTTCGAAACGATGACCGACGCTCAGTGGACGGATCTGTCGTTGCTGTCTCCGGTCCGGGAGTGGGTGCTGCTCGGCGAGGTCGCCTTCTGGGCGGGAACCGTGCTCGGCGTATGGGCGATCGTGCAGGGCATCGTCGCGGCGGTGAAGGGCCGCGGACGGGGCACCGGTATCGCCGCGATCGTGGTGGGCGTCGTCGCGCTCTTCCTCTTCGGCACGGTCGTCTACGCCGGCGCCGTCGCGGGCGTCGTGATCGGCGCCTGATCCGGGAGCGCCCGCTATGTGCGGGGCGCGTGGAAGCGCTGCTGCGCGGCGAGCAGACCCTCGCCCGCGACGAGTTCGACCGCATCCGCCGCGTCACCGAGGAGCAATGGCAACCGGGTCCGCTCCGTCGCGCCGAACGGATCGAGAACCCAGTCCGCCGCGTCCTGCCGCCCGGGGGGTCGTCCGATCCCCACCCGAACACGTGTGAACTCCGGCGTGCCCAGGGCCTTCGCGACGTCGCGGACGCCGTTGTGGCCGCCGTGCCCCCCGCCGACCTTGAGTCTGACCGTATCGAACGGGATGTCGAGCTCGTCGTGGACGACGATGACGCGC
>DMUE01000106.1:725-3308 GCA_003476465.1 Microbacterium sp.
TTCATAGCGGGGACCGGGATTGCCCAGCCCCACCACCAACCACGCGTCAGCCACGTCCACTCCCTCTGCCGATGCCTTATGCACGGAGCCCGCCCCCACCGTATCGGTGAGAGCGGGCCCCTGGTGCGCTGCGCGCGTTGCTTATGCGGATGCCTCTTCCGAAGATTCCTCGGACTGCTCGGCCGCGACCGCCGCGTCGGCGTCCGCGATCTCGTCCTCGGCCGCCAGCGTCGATGCGGGAACGGAGATCGCAGCGATCAGCATGTCGGGCGCTCCGGCAAGGGAGGCGCCTCGGGGCAGCTTCAGATCGGCCGCGGTGATGTGCGTGCCGTCCTCGAGTCCCTCGACGTCGACCTCGATCGACTGCGGGATGTGCGTGGCCTCGACCTCGAGCAGCACCGTGTTGTTGTCGAGGTTTGTGATGGTTCCGGGGAACGACTCTCCGACGAGTGTTATCGGCACGTCGACCTCGATCTTCTCGCCCTTCTTCACCACGAGCAGGTCGATGTGCTCGATGACCTGGTGCACGGGGTCCTTCTGCACGTCCTTCACGAGCGTGAGCTGGTTCGTGCCCTCGACGTCGAGTTCGAGCACGGCGTTGGCACGACGCAGCAGCAGGGCGACCTGGTGGCCCGGCAGGGCTACGTGCACAGGGGCCTCGCCGTGGCCGTAGATGACGGCCGGGATCTTGCCCGCGGCGCGCAGGCGACGGGCGAAGCCTTTGCCGAAACTGGTACGAAGCTCAGCATGGACCTTCGTGTCGTCCTTGTTGTCTTCCGACATGGTGAATCTCCTTGTGGGCACGCGACGGGATGCGCCGCGTAGGTCTGGGTTCTCAACTCAAACGCCGACGCGGGAGGAGTGCCACCGGGGCCCACATCGCCACGTCGATCACGGATGCCTCGCTCAGCCGGACGGCCGCACGACGACATCCCTCGCCGAGGGTGCACACCATGCTACCGGAGAAGGCTGTACGGTGAAGACACCTGGCCTTCCCCGACCACCGGAGCAGCTCATGATCGATGGCGTATTCCTCTCCCACGTCCTTCTGTGGTCCATCGGCGCGATAACCGCGGTCGGAGCCGTTCTCACGGCCGGAGCGTTCTGGTCCATGGGCCGATCGGGGTACCGCAAGGACTGAAGCCCGAGGCGCGGCGAGGGACGGCGCGCTAGCCTGGAGGCATCCCCTCTCGGAACGCAAGGAGTGCGCGTGTCGCAGAACGATCCGTCCCCGCAGGTCTCCACCTCGACTGACCGGGACGACTCCCCCGGTTCCGCGCCGGAGCACGAAGGCGCACCTCGCCCGCAAGATGTCGGACGCGAAACGGCCGCACCCACCGGACCGGGTGAGGCAGGCGCGGCGGTCGCGAACATCGGCGTGGTCGGCCTGGCCGTCATGGGCTCGAACCTGGCCCGCAATCTGGCCCGCCGCGAGGGCAACACGGTCGCGATCTACAACCGCAGTCGCGACAAGACCGAATACCTCGCGGCGACGCATCCCGAAGCCGGCTTCGTGCCCGCCTTCGACTACGCCGATTTCGCCGCATCTCTCCAGAGGCCGCGCGCCGCACTCATCATGGTCAAAGCCGGCGGCCCGACGGACGCCGTTATCGACGAGCTCGTCAACGTGTTCGAACCGGGCGACATCATCATCGACGGCGGCAACTCCCTCTTCAGCGACACGATCCGCCGCGAGCGTGCCGTTCGCGAGACGGGCATCAACTTCGTCGGCATGGGCGTCTCGGGCGGCGAAGAGGGAGCCCTGGAGGGCCCATCCCTCATGCCTGGCGGCTCGGACGAGTCGTGGGTCACGCTCGGCCCGATTCTGCGCTCGATCGCCGCGGTCGCCGAGGGCGAGCCGTGCGTCACGCATATCGGCCACGACGGCGCGGGACACTTCGTCAAGATGGTGCACAACGGCATCGAGTACGCCGACATGCAGCTCATCGCCGAGGCATACGACCTCATCCGGCGCGGCACGGGAAAGACCCCCGCCGAGATCGCCGATGTCTTCGCCGGGTGGAACACCGGCGAGCTCGAGTCGTACCTGATCCAGATCACTTCCGAGGTGCTGCGCCAGGTCGACCTCGACACCGGCAGACCGCTCGTCGACGTCATCCTCGATCAGGCCGGGGCCAAGGGCACGGGCGCCTGGACGGTCCAGACGGCCCTCGACCTGGGCGTTCCCGTCTCCGGCATCGCCGAGGCGACGTTCGCGCGGTCACTTTCGTCGCACCCGGAGCAGCGCCACGTGTCGCGCGACCTGCCGGGTGCCGAGGAGGAGCTCGAGCTGGAGGACGAGGACGCCTTCATCGAGGATGTGCGCCTGGCGCTGTTCGCCTCGAAGATCGTCGCCTACTCGCAGGGCTTCGACGAGATCCGAGCGGGCGCCGCCGAGTACGACTGGAGCATCGACCTCGGAGCGGTTTCGAAGATCTGGCGGGCAGGCTGCATCATCCGCGCCCAGTTCCTGAACCGGATCGCGGATGCCTACGCCGAGACCCCCGACCTGCCGGTCCTGCTCACGGCGCCGTACTTCGTCGACGCGCTCACCCGCGCCCAGGGCGCGTGGCGCCGTATCGT
>DMUE01000106.1:3323-3457 GCA_003476465.1 Microbacterium sp.
CCCTGAGGCATCCGTGTCCGCTCTTCCCCTCGACATCAGCTGCGCTGAGCGAGCGAAAGGGGGACACGTTTTTCGGGCGGAGCCCCGTTCGCCCGTTCAGAAACAGAAACGGGCGTTCTGCCCTTCCGGCTCCG